>NZ_JAIRBP010000016.1:0-76978 GCF_021151495.1 Halomonas sp. IOP_31
GCCGGTGGCACGCTCTCGCCCGAAGAGGCGCAACGCTGGCGAGTCCGCTATCGGCAGTGCCTGACAGAGGGTGAGACCGAGTGTCCGCCACCGATCCCACCACCACCGGGAAAGCGCGGTCATGCCAAACGTACCAAGGCACGTAACCTGCTCGAACGTCTCCAGGCGTACGAGGACGACGTGCTGCGTTTCCTCGACGACCCCGCCGCGCCCTTCACCAATAACCAAGGGGAGCGTGACCTGCGGATGACCAAGGTCCAGCAGAAGATTTCAGGCTGTTTCCGCTCCTGGGAAGGTGCCGAGATCTTCTGCCGGATGCGCAGCTTCCTCTCGACGGCGGTCAAGCAGGGCCTGGCAGCGCACACCGCACTGGAACAGTTGTTTGCCGGTGAAGTGCCCGAATTCATGCGTCGGGACGGCCTGGATCAGGCAGCGTGACCTGAATAGTTACGACTATTTTAGCGAGTTGGGCTGGCTCGCCTCTGCGACCAAAGCTCTACTTTACGTTAACGTCAACCAAAACTAAGCTGGCTGGAAACAGCAACGGACCGCCGGCCAACGCGACCGGCCGCTACATACACCCAGGAGTCGACCATGCACGCCCCCTATTCGCCGCTCGATTTCGGCCTCCCCGATGAGCTGAACATGCTGCGCGATCAGGTCAACGCCTTCGCCCGCGACGAGATCGCCCCCCGCGCCGCGCAGATCGACCACGACAACGTCTTCCCCGAGGACCTGTGGCGCAAGTTCGGCGACATGGGCCTGCTCGGCATCACCGTACCCGACGAGGATGGCGGCAGCGGCATGGGTTATCTCGCCCATTGCATCGCCATGGAAGAGATCTCGCGGGCCAGCGCCTCGGTGGGCCTGTCCTATGGCGCGCACTCCAACCTGTGCGTCAACCAGTTGAAGCTCAACGGCAATGCCGAGCAGAAGGCCAGGTACCTGCCCGGGCTGATCAGCGGCGAGCACGTCGGCGCGCTGGCGATGTCCGAGCCCGGCGCCGGCTCCGACGTGGTGTCGATGAAGCTGCGCGCCGACAAGCGCGGCGACACCTACGTGCTCAACGGCAACAAGATGTGGATCACCAACGGTCCCGACGCCCAGGTGCTGGTGGTCTACGCCAAGACCGACCCGGACGCCGGTTCCAAGGGCATCACCGCGTTCATCGTCGAGCGCGACTTCCCGGGTTTTTCCACTGCGCAGAAGCTCGACAAACTGGGCATGCGCGGCTCCAACACCTGCGAGCTGGTGTTCGAGGATTGTGAGGTACCGGCCGAAAACGTGCTCGGCGAGGAAAATCGCGGCGCCAAGGTACTGATGAGCGGGCTGGATTTCGAGCGTACCGTGCTCGCCGCCGGTCCCATCGGCATCATGCAGGCGGCGATGGACGTGGTGGTGCCCTATATCCACGAGCGCAAGCAGTTCGACCAGTCGATCGGCGAGTTCCAGCTGGTGCAGGGCAAGGTCGCCGATATGGTCACCACGCTGAACGCCTGCCGCGCCTACCTGTACGCCGTGGCCGGCGCCTGCGATCGAGGCCGAACGTCGCGCAAGGATGCCGCCGGGGTGATCCTCTACTGCGCCGAGAAGGCCACCCAGGTGGCGCTCGACGCCATCCAGCTGCTCGGCGGCAACGGCTATATCAATGAATACCCCACCGGGCGCTTGCTGCGCGACGCCAAGCTCTACGAGATCGGCGCCGGCACCAGCGAGATTCGGCGGATGCTGATCGGGCGCGAGATTTTTAACGAATCGGCGTAAACCCAGCCCCGAGCCACGGGCTCCGGGCCACGAACCGCTCGTAGCTCGTAGCTCGTAGCTCGTAGCTCGTAGCTCGTAGCTCGCCAGAGGATCTTTCATGGCCATATTGAGTACCCAGATCAACCCGCGCAGCGAGGCCTTCCAGGCCAACGCCGCAGCATTGCGCGGCGAGGTCGACACGCTGCGCGAACTGACCGCGCGCATCGCCCGGGGCGGCGGCGACAAGGCCCGCGAACGCCACGAATCCCGCGGCAAGCTGTTCGTGCGCGATCGTATCGACCACCTGCTCGACGAGGGCTCGGCGTTTCTCGAGATCGGCGCGCTGGCTGCCCACGACGTCTACGGCACCGAGGTGCCGGCCGCCGGCGTGGTCGCCGGCATCGGTCGGGTAAGTGGCGTGGAATGCGTGATCGTCGCCAACGATGCCACGGTCAAGGGCGGCACCTATTTCCCGCTGACCGTGAAGAAGCACCTGCGCGCCCAGGAGATCGCCCGCAAGCACCGCCTGCCGTGTATCTATCTGGTCGATTCCGGCGGCGCCCACCTGCCCCACCAGGACGAAGTGTTCCCCGACCGCGACCACTTCGGGCGCATCTTCTACAACCAGGCGACGCTGTCCGCCGAGGGCATCCCGCAGATCGCCGTGGTGATGGGCTCGTGCACCGCCGGCGGCGCCTACGTGCCGGCGATGGCCGACGAATCGATCATCGTGCGCGGCCAGGGCACCATCTTTCTCGGCGGCCCGCCGCTGGTGAAGGCTGCTACCGGCGAGACGATCAGCGCCGAGGATCTGGGCGGTGCCGACGTTCACGCCAAGATCAGCGGTGTGGTCGACCACTACGCCGACAATGACGCCCATGCCCTGCAACTGGCGCGCCGCGCGGTGTCGCGGCTGAACTGGCAGAAGCGCGGCCAGTTGGCGATGCGGGAATCGCGGCCGCCGCGCCTCGACCCCCAGGAGATCTACGGCATCGTCGGTACCGACCTGAAGAAGCCGTTTGAGGTGCGCGAGGTCATCGCACGGCTGGTCGACGATTCCGACTTCGACGAATTCAAGCGCTACTACGGCGACACTCTGGTCACCGGCTTCGCCCACCTGCACGGCCATCCGGTGGGCATCGTCGCCAACAACGGCGTGCTGTTCTCGGAGTCGGCGCAGAAAGGCGCGCACTTCATCGAACTGTGCGCCCAAAGAAAAATCCCTTTGATTTTTCTACAAAACATTACCGGGTTCATGGTCGGCTCGAAGTACGAGCAGCAAGGCATCGCCAAGCACGGCGCCAAGCTGGTCACCGCGGTGGCCTGCGCTCGGGTACCCAAGTTCACCGTGCTGATCGGCGGCAGCTTCGGCGCCGGCAACTACGGCATGTGCGGGCGCGCCTATGACCCCAACCTGCTGTTCATGTGGCCCAACGCGCGCATCTCGGTGATGGGCGGCGACCAGGCCGCCAACGTGCTGGCCCAAGTTCAAAGGGAAAAGTTCAAGCGTGACCAGTTCGAACGCGACGGCGACGAGTGGAGCGAAGACGACGAAGCCGCGTTCAAGGCCCCGATTCGCGACCAGTACGAGCACCAGGGCCACCCGTTTTATGCCAGTGCGCGGCTGTGGGACGACGGCGTGATCGACCCGCTGCAGACCCGCGACGTGCTGGGGCTGGCGCTGAGCGCGGCGATGAATGCCGAAATCGAAGAAACCAAATTCGGCGTATTCCGGATGTGAGCCCCTTGCTCCGCAAGAGGAGCTATAAGCTTGAAGCTGTAAGCTGGAAGGTTCCGCCGCACGCTTCGAAGGCCTAACTGGGGTTCTTACAGCTTAGAGCTTACGGCTTACAGCTTTACCGATGAGGCCGCTGTATATGACAGACACAACAAGCCTTGCAAAGCTTCGGATCGATCCCCGCGGCGTCGCCTGGCTGACGCTCGACAAGCCCGACGTCCACAACGCCTTCGACGACGCGCTGATCGACGAGCTCAACGTCCACCTCGACCAACTGCATGACGCCGCCGAGCGCGACGAGGTGCGCATCGTCGTGCTGGGCTCGCAAGGCAAGCACTTCTCGGCCGGCGCCGATCTCAACTGGATGAAGCGCATGGTCGACTACAGCGTCGACGCCAATCTCGCGGATTCGCGCCAGTTGTCGCGGCTGATGCAGCGGCTCGACAGCCTGCCCTGCCCCACGCTCTGCCGCGTGCAGGGCGCGGCCTACGGCGGCGCGGTGGGTCTGGCGGCATGCTGCGACCTGGTGATTGCCTCGGAGGCGGCGCGCTTCTGCCTCTCCGAGGTCAAGATCGGCCTGTCGCCGGCGGTGATCAGCCCCTACGTACAGCGCGCCATCGGCGAACGCCAGATGCGCCGCTTCGCGCTGACCGCCGAGGTCATGGACGTGACCACCGCCCAGGTGCTCGGCCTGGTGCATGAAGTGACCGACAAGCACGAGCTCGACGAGCGGGTGGCGGTCTATGTCGACACCCTGCTCGCTGCCTCGCCCCAGGCCAGCCGCGCCACCAAGGCACTGCTCGCCGAGGTGGCCCGCGAGCCCGATTCCGACGCCACCCGCGAGCGCTGCTGTCGAACCATCAGCGAACTGCGCGTCAGCGACGAAGGCCAGGAAGGCCTGGCCGCCTTCTTCGACAAGCGCGCCCCCGCCTGGCGACGCGGTCACGCTTCTGCAGACGATAGCCATGACAAGGAGCCGCGCTCATGAGCCTGACCAACGCGCCGCGAGCGCTCAACACGCTGCTGATTGCCAACCGCGGCGAGATCGCCTGCCGGGTGATCCGCACCGCGCGCCGCCTGGGCCTGAAGAGCGTGGCGGTGTATTCCGATGCCGACGCCAACGCCCGTCACGTGCGCGAAGCCGACGAAGCAATACGCATCGGCCCCGCCGCCGCCCGGGAGAGTTACCTGAACGTCGACGCGGTGATCGAGGCTGCCCGGCGCACCGGCGCCGACGCCATCCACCCGGGCTACGGCTTTCTTTCCGAGAACGCCGATTTCGTCGCCGCCTGCGAGGCGGCCGGCGTCATCTTCGTCGGTCCGCCGGCCAGCGCCATCGCCGCGATGGGCGACAAGTCCGCCGCCAAGGCGCGCATGGACACCGCCGGCGTGCCGCTGGTGCCGGGTTATCACGGCGACGAGCAGGCAGACGAGCATTTGCAGGCCGAGGCCGAGCGCATCGGCTACCCGGTGCTGCTCAAGGCCAGCGCCGGCGGTGGCGGCAAGGGCATGCGCGTGGTCGAGCGCGGCGCCGATTTCCAGGTCGCGCTGGACGGTTGCCGGCGGGAATCCCGCGCCGCCTTCAACGACGACCGCATGCTGATCGAGAAGTACCTGACCCAGCCGCGCCACGTCGAGGTGCAGGTGTTCTGCGACAGCCACGGCAACGGCGTTTACCTGTTCGAGCGCGACTGCAGCGTGCAGCGCCGCCATCAGAAGGTGTTGGAGGAGGCCCCGGCGCCGGGCATGAACGAGCCCCTGCGCCGCGAGATGGGCGAGGCCGCGGTGCGCGCCGCCCAGGAGATCGGCTACGTCGGCGCCGGCACCGTCGAGTTTCTTCTAAACGCCGATGGCTCGTTCTACTTCATGGAGATGAACACCCGCCTGCAGGTCGAGCACCCGGTCACCGAGATGATCACCGGCGAGGACCTGGTCGAATGGCAGTTGCGCGTCGCCGCCGGCCTGGCGCTGCCCAAGTCCCAGAACGAACTGACCATCAGCGGGCACGCCTTCGAGGCACGGCTCTACGCCGAAGACCCCGAGCAGGACTTCCTGCCCGCCACCGGCACGCTGTCGCGCTTCGCCCTCGACTTTACCGGCGCGGGGCTCGACCCGAGCCAGGTTCGTCTGGACAGCGGCGTCGAAGCCAATGACGCGGTCTCGATGCACTACGACCCGATGCTCGCCAAGCTGATCGTGCATGGCGACGACCGCGACCAGGCGCTGGCCACGCTCAACCGCGCGCTGGCCGCGCTGGACGTCAGCGGCGTCGTCACCAATCGTGCCTTCCTGCTACGCCTGGCGAGCCACCCGGCGTTCGCCGGAGCCGAACTCAACACCCGCTTCATCGAGCACCACGAACAAGCGCTGTTCGCCCCGACCGCCCTCGACGAAGCCGATTACGCACGGGCCGCGCTGGTCGCGCTGGATTGCCTGCACAGCGAGGCCGACGACGACTCGCCCTGGCAACGCCGCGACGGCTGGCGGCTCAACGCCCCCGCCTGCCTGCGCGTCGCCCTCGCCGCGCCGGCGCACGGCCGCGACGCCGCCGACAGCGAGGCGATCGTCACCGTGCTCGCCGAACGCGAAGCGAGCCGGGGCGACTGGCAGCTGACGGTACGCGAGCGGCGCTTCAACGGGAATCTGCAACGCCTGGCCGGCGACAGCGTCGCGCTGACCCTCGATGGCCATCGGCGTCGCCTGCTGGCGCGTCGCGATAATGACAGCCACGGCGAGACGCTGGTACTCGCCGATGCCCACGGCGAGAAGCGCCTAGCCTGGCGCCGGCTCGACGCCGTCGACCACGGCCAGCATGAAGTCGACGCGACGCTGACCGCGCCAATGCACGGCACCGTAGTCGCGCTGCTCGTCGAGCCCGGCCAGTCCGTCGAGAAAGGCACGCCGCTGATGGTCATGGAGGCGATGAAGATGGAACACACCCTGACCGCCCCCGCCGACGGCGCGGTCGAAGCGTTCCACTTCGCCGCCGGTGATACTGTCGGCCAGGGGGATGTGCTGCTGGAGTTCGCCGCGGACGAATAGCGCCGAGCAATGCCGGGTGCGTGAGAGCGAATTTATTCGCGATGCAACGCCCCACGTTGCCAAGATAATGAATGCAGCGCCAAAATCGAGTCGCCAGCGCAACAAGCCTATCAGGAGGTACCCATGCCCTTCCCCAAAGCCGCCCGCCTGGTCGAGGTCGGCCCCCGCGATGGCCTGCAGAACGAGTCCGAACCGATCGACACCGCCACCAAGCTGGAACTGATCGAGCGCCTTGGCGCGGCAGGTATTCGGCATATCGAGGCGGCCAGCTTCGTCTCGCCCAAGTGGGTGCCGCAGATGGCCGACCACCGCGAAGTGATGACCGGCCTCACCCGCCACCCGGGCGCGACCTACTCGGCGCTGACGCCCAACCTCAAGGGGCTGGAAGCCGCGCTGGAATGCGGCGTCGAGGAAGTCGCCGTGTTCGGCGCCGCTTCAGAGGCCTTCTCGCAGAAGAACATCAACTGCTCGATTGCCGAGTCGCTAAATCGCTTCGAACCGGTGCTGGAGCGCGCCAAGGCCGTCAACGTGCGCGTGCGCGGCTACGTCTCCTGCGTGCTCGGCTGCCCCTACGAAGGCGAAATCGCCCCGGCCAAGGTCGCTGATGTCTCAAAGGCGCTGTATGAGATGGGCTGTTTTGAGGTCTCGCTCGGCGACACCATCGGCACCGGCACCCCCTTCAAGGCCAAGCGCCTGATCGAGGCGGTGAGTCGCGACATCCCCATGGACAAGCTCGCCGCCCACTTCCACGACACCTACGGCCAGGCCCTCGCCAATCTTTACGCCGTTCTGGAAGAAGGCATTGCCGTGATCGACAGCTCCGTTGCCGGTCTCGGCGGCTGCCCCTACGCCAAGGGCGCCTCCGGTAACGTGGCCAGTGAAGATGTGGTTTATCTGCTTGATGGGCTGGGTATCGAGACGGGTATTGACCTGAACAAGCTCGCTGATACCGGCACCTGGATCACCCAAGCTATCGGGCGGCCGAATCGGTCGAAGGTGGGTGTGGCGTTGGCAGCTAAGTAAGTACGTGGTGGAAACGAAAACCCCCGAGTCAGTGAACGACTCGGGGGCAATTTAAGTATTACGGCAAAGTGCCTTAGATGATGGATTAACGCCAGCCAGCATGCGCGCCTACGGAATGGAGGCGAAGCCGCAATGGAAAAGACGTCGCCGTGCCTGCGATGGTTATGTGCTGTGAGCGACGTTTGGGAACCTTTCGGGATGCTCGATAATTTCCTCCGTCAGGTCTACGTCAAGATCAGGCCAATAAAAGTGGCCAGGGGATTGTTTCTCAACATTCACAATCGCGCTGATCGGCTGCTCCTTAAACCAGGGGAAACTGTTGTACGGCATGAAAAACTCACGGTTATGTGCCAGAAGTCACACGCCATGTGCAGAGATATTCGTCACCTCAACTGCCGAAATGCTGTTTCCACGCGCTGACAAGCTCATTGCGGTGATCCTCCACCAGTGATTCGATTTCTTTCAACTGCTGCCGGTTGTATCCATAATTTTTGGCCAACTCAAGATCTGCTTCAAACCGGAATTTAGCCTCGCCATCTCCTGATACTACATGAACATGGATACTACATGAACATGGATGCGAGACTCCTCTCGTGAGAAGAAAAAGAAGCGATATCCTTTTTCTCGGAATATTGTAGGACTCATCCATACTCCTCACACATAACGCCCGTCTCACGCACCGGTTTGGAGCTGCAAAGCGGCGGAAAAACGGTCGCTGTGCAGCCGATTGTTAAAGCCTTCCAAGCCAGTACTGCGGACGTCGCCGGTCATGGGCAACCGCCAAAACTTGAAAACCATCAAGTTTCTCTCGGTAAACGATGGACAGCGGAAACCTGTGAAGGGGCGCTCTACGAATATCTGGCTGCAACTCAACTTGCCAGGCTTTTGGCGACTCGCCAACTAAATTGGCCAGGGCCTCAAATTCCTCTATGAAGGCACCACCCAGTCCCGGAACTTTTGATTCGTAATAACCAACTGATTCCAGGAATTCGGCTTCCGCTGCCGGGTGAAACGAATAGATCATTTGATCAGTTCTCTAGCCTTCCTCATGACATCTTCACCGGACACGGCCTGTAGTGAACCATTATCGAGCTCTTCGCCTCTACGGCGGGCTTCAAGCAACCAGTCAGATCTGAGCTCTTCCCTTGATGGCGATTCCAGACTCAGGACCAGTCGCTGGACCAGTTGAGCTCGCTCCTCTTTTGGGAGGTGGAGCGCCTCGTCTTCAATTCTCTGGAGATCCATGGGCGAAACCTCTCGTTCGTTTACCCGTCAATTTTGACACGGATGGGTGACGGCTGCCATGCCTCGGTTTGTACAGCGTTCTGCGACCGCACAAACACAACGGCGGACTACCGCCCAATGTCGCAGAGCAAGCTTACTGGAAAACTCAAAAGACGGTGGCCTAAAACACTTGACCACTACAGCCTGCTGGATCAGGCCAAATCCACATGAAACGTCGAAGAGCCATATAAATCAATAATTTATATATAAAGCTCACACCACCACCAGTGACTCGAACTTGCCCTCGTCCGTAAACGTCAGCCGGTAGAGGCCATGCACGCCGTCGTGCCCGACGATGCGCCGCAGCGCCTGGGCCGGGAATACCACCCCTCGCCCGTCCCGGCTGCGAGCGTAAACGTGCTGAGCGTCGCCGGCCAAAGTAGTTGTCGCTCGATAGTGCGCCAGGCACTGCTCGGCGGAAAGATCGATCACCACATTGATACTGGGCATGGGTTCTTTATGTCGGTTTGAGGCTGTTATTGCCTGATGCTGGGCTAGCAGAATGGTTTTCAAGTGAATCGTGAAAGACGGGCACCAGGCTTGACCGCCTGCTTTATCAACTGGTCCCAGCTATCAGGTGGATTGCCGTTGTCCAGCATCTTGCGAAAGGTCCGATAGGCATCCGTCTTGCTGTCGTAGGCCCGCCTGGTCTGCTCGTCATTGACCCAGGCGTAGACAATGATCCGGCTGGGCTCGTGGTAGCGAAAGAATAGCCGGCATTGCTGATAGAACTTGGCCCGAACCCAATGCTTGTGCTCATCGCCCAGCGTAGCCCCCTGCCGATATTGCTCATGGGTCGGGTCGCTGGGAATGTCCTCAAGTGCAAGCTTGAGGATCGCCGCGAGTCGCTTGGTGTCGTTCTTGCGGGTATACCCCTCGGCATCCTTCCGCCTGTGCCGCTCGACTCGCCGGGCCAGCGAATCCAGTTGGGAAAGAAATACTGGGTGGGCATAGATCGTCCACCCATTGCTACACAGGGGCTCGTTACTCGCGGCACTCATTCGTTGTCTTCGGACAGCGGCTCATCGAGATCCACATCGATACCCGCGGTCAGCTCACGCGCCTTGGCAACCGACGCTGCGGTCAAGGGCTGAATACGCTCGGGATGGTGCTGCAGGTCACGCTCCAGGAAGCGCAGGAAACCCACCATGACCGGGTCTTCAGCCTGCGCGTCCGCTGCCCGCGTGAGCACCACCTCGCCGTTGTCACGGATGCTGTAGTGGATCTTGTCGCGCTTGCCGAGGCCCAGCGCTCGGCGGACCTGCGCCGGAACGGTGGTCTGGTAGCGTTCAGTCAGGGTGGAATCCACTTCGTGCGTCGCATTCATGGGCAACCTCCCAAGATCGGCGGGTGATGACGACACATAAAAGGTAATGCAATTGCATTACCTCGTCAATGCGCAAAACACCCCACGCTGGAGCAGCATCGCCTTCTTCCCTGACTCAAGCACCAGCCAGGCCCGCCGATATATTCCACGGCAGCGGTAGTCGCTGGGCCTGCTGGCTCAGCCGTCGGACAGATGCTCTACCGCCCACTGATGCCGCTACCCTGGAAAAATTTGCAGATAGTCCTAAAGCAAATGCCGGTAGCGTCGATAAACAGAATAACGGCCACGGTGCCGTTGCGGTGGAAAGACCGGAGATCCGGTCGCCGGGACTCCGGCACACCGCTCGAGCCCCTAAAGAAAAAGGAAACACCAATGTCCGTAATCAATACCAACATCACGTCGATGATCGCTCAGCAGAACCTGAGCTCTTCCAAAGGCGACCTGACCACCGCCATGGAGCGTCTGTCTTCAGGCCTGCGCATCAACAGCGCCAAGGATGATGCCGCCGGTCAGGCCATCGCCAACCGTATGACCAGCCAGATCACCGGTCTAGCACAGGCGCAGCGTAACGCCAACGACGGTATCTCTGTCGCGCAGACTGCGGAAGGCGCGCTGAATCAAGTCAACGACAACTTGCAGCGTATTCGCGAGCTGACCGTTCAGGCGCAAAACGGTACTAACTCTGCTGAAGACAAGCAGTCCATTCAGAATGAAATCGGTCAGCGCCTCAACGAAATCAATCGTATCTCCGAGGAAACCAGCTTCAACGGCGTCAAGGTGCTGGCAGCAAACCAAGATATATCGATTCAGGTTGGGTCAGAAGATGGACAAGCCATCAATGTTTCTCTTGAACAAATCACTTCAGCTACGTTGAAGATGGATAGCTTGGACGTAACTCAGCGCACTGAATTTTCTGAGAACTTCGGTGCAACCGTTTCCGATACTGATACTGGTGTAACGGCCAAGTTTGATACAGCCGACCTCGCTGATCTTACTGAATCTGGTGCTGGCACCTCGGCTGCTGTTTCTGCAGAAGGAAATATCTTCGCTAAAGAGGGTGGTGGCTACGCCGTGCTTGCTGATAATGGCAACTACTATACTGTTGATACATCAGATGCATCTGGCCTGACATTTGATAGTACTGGCACTGCCGTTGATGCCTCTACACTTGACACCTCAAACCCTGTCGACAGTGTCTTGGCAGATGTGACACTGGATACAGCCACTAACCTCTCCAGTGCTGATCTTACCGAAATTAATGACGCCGAAGGTAACGGTACCGGCGAGTATGTAATGGATAACGGTGACGGTACTTACAATATGGCGACCATTGCTACTGACGGTACAGCTACTAAGGGTGAGGCACTCACTGTTGACCCGCTGAAATCACTGGATGGTGCACTGAGCAAGGTCGACGCGCTGCGTTCCGATCTGGGTGCCATTCAGAACCGTTTCGATTCAGCGATTACCAACTTGAGTACCACTGAAACTAACCTGTCTGCCGCGCGTTCACGCATCGAAGATGCCGACTACGCTTCAGAAGTCGCCAACATGACTCGTGCCCAGATCCTGCAGCAGGCCGGTACCTCCGTCCTCGCGCAGGCCAATCAGGTTCCGCAGTCCGTACTGTCTCTGCTGGGTTAATCCGAGCATAGCAGTACATGCAGTAAAGGGTGGGGCTTCGGCCCCGCCCTATTTAAAACAGGCCCTCATTACGAGGGCCTGTCTTTTTTGAAGCGTGTTTATTAAGACGCTAACAAAGGCACTGTCATGCGGAAAACTAAAGACAGAATATCCGCTCGAGAACTCGTCCACGACGTAATACCCAAGCTGAGAGCTACGGAAAAACTGATCAGCGATACCCTTCTCGATATGATCGAGACGGCGAGCGACGAAGAGGAGCGCAGCCGGCGAATATTGCAACAGCAGGAGTTCGAACTCGAAGTCACCATGATTCGTATGAACCTCGACCACCTGATGAAACGCTACGCTAGGGAGATCCAAGAGATGATCGACGCGGCTGACGACCGCCCTGGCGCCCTCTTGCAGCTGGATCAGCACGAGCGCTTTGCCATTGAAAGTGCCAGACAGCTATACGATCGGGTACAGACGATTCAGACCGCCTGATCGATTGCTACCTGTACAGCCAATTCAGCATGCGGGGGCTTTATGAATCAGAGCGAATGCCAACAGGTGATCGACGAACTCGATATCGTCATCGACGATACCCGCAAACTGATGAAGCGCTTCGAGGCGACGGGCATGGATGAAGCGATGCCGAGTGACTATCAGCAGCTTCATGATGTTTATACCAAGGCCGTCAAAGATCAGTGGGCTTATACACAAGAGATGTTACAGGCGGGCGAGTAGCAGTACCAAGCATTACTTCCGGAGCTATATCGGGCACCTAACGGTGTCTATCGGGAATAAATTCCCTCCCACAATAAGCGGCTTCATGGTATCTATTCCAAGGCCGTCAAGGATCAGTGGGCTTATACCCAGGCGATGTTACAGACAGACAATTAGCCTAAACCTACATTCCGAAAAATCGCCGTTTCAGTAGTGATACCGGCATTGCACGATAATGATTGCATGCTCGGTGGGCTTGTAGACCAGGCGATGCTCCCGATCGATACGCCGTGACCAGTAGCCGGACCAGCCGTGTCGCAGTGGCTCGGGGTCACCCAGGCCGCAAAAGGGCTACCGCTGAATATCTCTAATTAGTGTATTGATTCGTTTCAGCGTCTTCTTATCCTGACTTACCAGTACAGCCTGCCAGTACAGATAGTCTTCCCATGCTTTTTCTGCCCATGTGAGCATCATTCTTCAATCAATCCGTACTCCTGAACCTGCCCGGCCTCGGCTTCAGCGATGGCCTGGCTCAGCCGCTCGGCATTCTTGGGGCTAGCCATCAAATAGGCGGTTTCTTCGTAGGACTTGAAGTCTTCCACCGACATGACGATGGCTGGCTTGCCGTTCTGGCGGGTAATGAAGACCGGCGTGTGATCGTCGTTGACCTTGTCCAGCGTCTTGGCCAGATGGCTACGAAAGGCTGAATAACTCAGTGTATCCATTGACGATAACCTCGATTCGTTTTACGTACGGATAATTGTACAAGTACAAAAAAAACGTACGCAAGCAGAAGCCATACGCCTTTACAGAGTCGTTGAACGCGATAGCGGTACTTTATTCCGCCGAGACCCTATCGGGCGCTGGCGGCGCCAATCGGGAACAAGTTCCCTCCCACTTTGCTCTAGCCCATCAACCCTCCATCGAGGCGATTCTTGTGCGCGCCTGACGCCTCGCGTCATATGACATAATGGCCGCACCTTGTAGCCGATGCCAGGGCCGCACCCAGGCATTTCTACGGAAGGGAGTAGCCTCTCTACATTGCAAATCATACAAAGTTTTATATATTTGCAGCATGCCAGACCATGAATTCACGGTCTCTTCGGTGGCCTTGCCTAGGCTCTCCCAAAAGAGTCACACTCAGTGTTATGATTGGTCATGGCAGGATGCATGTGAGGATCTTCAAGAACGCCTGGTTCGAGCGCTTCGCCCGTAAGCAACGAATCGACGATGATGCGCTATGCGAAGCCATCCAGCGGGCCGAGCAAGGCCTGATAGATGCCGACCTTGGTAGCGGAGTCATCAAACAGCGCGTCGCTCGCCCTGGCCAAGGCAAGTCCGGCGGATATCGTACAATCATCCTGTACCGTCAGGAGAGCCGCGCCTTGTTCGTCTTCGGCTTCGCGAAAAGCCAACAAAGCAACATCAGCGACGAAGAGAAGGCCGCCTTCAAGCAAGCAGCACAGCACATTCTGTCGCTGTCTGATGAGCACCTGAATGCGATGATCGATAAGGGCCAATTTTCGGAGGTGATGGCAATGGCTAAGCAGTACCGTAGTGACGCCCTCGCCGCGATCCATGAAACCATGGAGGCGCTACATGAGGTCGGCGCCATCGACAAGCAGACCATGCGTGACTTCGATAAGACCTGCCTTACGCCGGTGAAAACATTGTCTCCTGAGGAGATCCGCGCCCTGCGTGAGCGTGAGCACTTGTCTCAGCCTGTGTTTGCCCGCTACCTCAACGTCAGCAAGAACCTGGTCTCCGACTGGGAGCGTGGCGTGAAGCGTCCTGGCGGTCCGGCGTTACGCTTGCTGACGCTGATCGAGAGGAACGGCATCCAGGCCGTCGCCTAAGCGAGGTGAAACGATGAGTAATGAGACGTTCGACAGCGTGTGGGACGCCATCGAGGACACTGCTGCCGAAGCGGAAAATATGAAGCTTCGCTCCGGTCTGATGATGGCCCTTGAGCAGCACATTAACCGTCAGGGCTGGACCCAGGGCGAAGCCGCTAAGCGGCTGGGCGTCACTCAACCCAGGGTGTCCGATCTGATGCGTGGCAAAATCCACCTGTTTGGTCTCGATACGCTGGTGAACATGGTGGTAGCAGCGGGGGCAGCCTCGGGAAAGTCCTTTAGGTTGAAAGTAACGATGGCCTCAGCCCCGCAATGCAGCGCACAAGCGAGCACATGGCGATCATCGGGGTCGGGCAGTTCAAGGCTATCGATCAAGGGTTCAAAACCCTCCACGACGGCTCCCCGCGCATGCTGATCCATCAACTGACGCACCCGCTCGAGTTTCTCCCATGTCAGATCGCTACGCTGGTCCAGCAGGTTACGCATCCACTCGTGGTGGATCATCCGTGACCAGCGAGCCCGATAAAGGTCGGTCAAGGCCAGATGAATCAGCAAGCTCCGCAACGGGGCGGGATAGAGCACACAGGCGTCGTATACGACCGTGTAATGTGAGCTCATCAGTAGCCGAGCCCGAGGTCTTGATCCAGTGCTCGCAGCCGCTGTTCGTCGACCCGCGTAAAATATCGAATACTTCTCTGGCGCTCTATAGTGGCCGCTTTGTTGAGAAGTACATCATCGGGCATGGATACTACCTCTTCGCTCGATGTCAGCAAGCAGTTCACGCCGCTGTATTGCCAGATCCCAGTATTCGCTGAACGTCGATAACTCGAAGAGGTCGGCCTCGGTTCCAGCGCTCCATAAACGCTGCCCTTGCGCCAGGACCTGATGGCGCATGACGGTGCTCGCCGCACGCAGGTCCACCAGATCGACATCGCGCCCCAACCGCTCCGCCAAGTGCTCCATGAGTGACCAACGTCGTACGGCGGGCAAGGAGGCAGGCAGTAGCACGGCTAGGTCGACATCGCTGTCAGGCCCCGCCTGGCCTGCCGCTTCGCTGCCGAACAGATAAATGGCCTGCAGATCGGCAAGCTGGTCGCGCAGGAATTGCAAACAGGGCTCAAGGGCTTGAGGGTCTAAGCGCATAGCAAATCCTTTGTCATGGCCTTCTTCGCACTCTACGTGGATTCATTCGCAATAGCGGTGCAAAGCGTATACCGGGACTATAGCCGGCGCCTGACGGCGCCAATCGGGAACAAGTTCCCTCCCACGAAGCCCCGCTTGGGGCCATTGGCAGCCTATCGAGAGTCCATGAAAGCCGCAGCGAACTGGCGAAATTGATCGAGATGCTGGCGACAGATCGAAAATACGATCTGCCAATCGACGGCTTCATAGTTATGCACCACGATATTGCGAAAACCGACCGACTTCTTCAGGTTGGCGGCCAGCTCATGGTTGATAACCTCACGCTCTGCCAGCACATCGAAACTTTGCCCCATGGTAATCGGTGAAGTCAGCTCGTGATGTTCGGCAATCCAGTGCGAGGCTATATCGACACATAGCTGAATGGCTCTTGTCAGGTTCAGCGCGAGGATATCCTGCGCATCGAGATCCTTCTGCAAGGCCTCGACATTGCTGGGGCAGCGATCCTCAAGCCGCATGACGCAGCGCCGCAACGATTCCAGCTTCTGATTGATCAGCGATTGATCCATGCCTGCTGCCTGGCCTGCAAGACTCGCCGCTGCAGCGGTACGAAGTCTTCGTTGTCGATGATGTTGCGATAGATGATCTTGGCCCACGCGGTATCGCTACCCGATAAACGTTTGCCCGTAGTCACGATCTGGCTCAGCAAGGGTTGCCCGGCAGCCTTCAGGTCGACCAGATCGACAGGGCGCCCCAACTCGAGCGCCAAGGCCTCGATCATGGCCACTCTCTGCCCCTGCGTCAGCGGCTTTCCCGCATCCAGCGCCACGTCGATATCGCTAGCCGCCCGCGCGGTGCCCCGGGACACGGAGCCGAACAACACGATCTGTTCGATCTCGCGGAAGCCGGCCAATGCCTGTTTTACCCGCTGACCGACGGCTATAACGCTATCCTGCTGTGCATCGTTCACTGTGTTTACCTAGACCGACGATTTCATCCATTAGAGTACAGGACCGGCCGATTTGCAGGCCATCGAAGACATGCATCCAGAGGTAGCTACATTGGATCATTCCACAATGCTTGGCTTGGTCACTCAGCATACAGTGGCTTGATTCGGGCGACCTCGTCGCTAACCGATTGGGCTGCGTTCCACAAATCAAGAGCGCGCTGCGCATTCAGCCAAAACTCAGGGGAATTATCGAACAGACGACCAAGCCGAAGAGCCATCTCGGGGCTGACAGCGCGACGTTCACGCAACAGCTCATTTACCGACTGGCGAGAAACACCCAAGGACTCAGCCAGCCGCGTGACGCTCAGGCCATAGTCCGGAATAAAGTCTTCTCTCAGCATTTCGCCAGGATGAGTCGGCTTACGCTGCATACCGGCATCATTGGGGATACTCATGTTAGTTACCTCCTTCGAGCCAGACTGCTGCCCGTAACTTATCTCTCTCATCGCAGAGGGCTCAGGCAATAGCAAAGCGCGAAATGTGATTCTGGTCCCTGCCCTCGGCCTTGGCCAGCTCATAGTTGGTCTGCATGATTAGCCAGTGCCGCGCGTCACCAATCCCACCCCACTCCAGCCGAACGGCAAAATCAGGAGAAATTCCCGTGCGTTCATTGAGTACACGCGAGACGGCATTGCGCGACATGCCGACGCGTCGAGCGAATTCGGTGACGCTCAAGCCCAAGCTCGGCAGAATACGCCGACGCAATATCCGGCCCGGGTGAGGAGGCGTCTTCATGGCCATAGCAAATCCTCTTTCTAGCGGTTAATGATAGTCTTCGTAATCAACCTGGTCGGCATCTTCACCGTCAAATGTGAAAGTCACCGCCCAATTCCCGTTTACATGGACGGAGTAATAGCCATTCCGCGCCCCCTTCAAAGGATGAAAATCCATACCGGGTAAATCCATTTGCACGGGGCCACTCGCCGCATCCAACAGAGCGAGGATGTCTTCGAGATCCTCGACATGGCTGGGTTGGACGCCTTGCCGTTGCCCTTTCTCATAAAGACGCTTCAACCCTTTGTGCTTGATCTTTTTGATCACTCCCACCGCTCCGCTGACGCTATTATTGGCTATAAATCTCAATTTCCATTGTAATCTGACACGTGTCAATGGTCAAAGCAGCCATGAGAGCGGCCAACAGCCGACCCGTGCCGCATAGAGGCGTTGCAAAACATACGAATCGCATTTGTAAAGTTCGCTTTCAATCAGCCGATAAGGCTTATAGTGCTGCGTCGCGCTCATGACGTCGCCAACGGCGTCGGCCACGTCTCAAGCCGGAGTCGAAAATCCGGCTCGATAAAAAACTAAAGCCAGGGACCCTTCATGGTACGCAAACTCCTTTTCACCGGGCTGGGCAGCGCGTTGCTGCTGGGCGGCTGCGTCGCCAATACCTCGCAGGTGCCGATGGCGACGACCTATCCCTCAATAACTGGAGCGAGCCGGCGCTGGCGCTAATCCCCGGTGCGGCTCTGGTCGACGCCTTCAGCGGCAGTTGGGAGAGCGTGAGCAACCAGGAGGTGATCGTTACCACCCAGGTCAGCGAGAACGACCGCATCCTGTATTCGTCGTCGAATATCTATTACATCAACGGTGACGATGCAGGCCAGTACGAATCGCCCAAGCCGTTACCCGTGACCGATGCCTGGTGAGAGAGCGCCTACAATGAAATCGATCCAATGCCTATTGCTGCGCGTCGCCCTGGCCAGTGTCATGGCGCTCGGCGCCGGTTGCGCCTCCAACGGCAGCGACAGCTATAGCGTCACCAGCAACGCCACGGTCGACATACTTGCGCTGGTGCGCGAAACCGCCGCCGATCTGCTCGCTGACACCCGCGAGCTGGACCCAACCAAGCCGATCGTCGCGGCGAGCTTCGTCAGCATCGACGACCTGAGCGAATCGTCGACTTTCGGTCGCACGCTTTCCGAGATGTTCGCCTCGTCGCTCAGCCGTGCCGGGCTGATGCTAATCGAGGTCAAGATGCGCAACAGCCTGTTCATCGAGGAGCAGACCGGCGAGCTGATCCTGTCGCGGGACATCCGCCGGCTTTCCGCCTCGCATAACGCCCAGGCGATCCTATTGGGTACCTATGGCCAGGGTCAGAGCATGGCTTACGTCAATGTGCGCCTGGTGCGTACCCGCGACAACGTGGTGCTCGGCGCCTCGAGCGTGCAGATCCCGCTGGATCGTAATACCCGTGCGATGCTGCCCAACCGCTGGTAGTGACTTGCCGTGCATCGATCGAGCCCGTGCCGGTACGTTCAAGTCTCGCCCCGCCAGGCCGATAGGTCATTTGACAGGCTCGCCCATCGCGCCTGCTGATAACCAACCACACCCCTTCGGCATGCACCGCGAGGCTGGCCATGAGCTCCCCTTACATCGACCCCATCACCGGCGCTGCCGCTGGCGTGATCAGCGCATCGGGCAACGGTGCGACAACCCCGCAACAAAGGCTCGAGCGGGTCCTTGCCCATCTCGCGGCGCCGCCTGGCGTGGCGAAAAACGCGCAGGCGTCGCCGGCGGACGAATCGAGCGCCACCCAGAGCGAGCTGGTCGAGCCGCTTCATCGGATCAACGCGGTCATGCGCAGCTACGGCCTGGAATTCGATCTGCAGTCCTACGACAGCCGCGTGGTAACCCGCGTCGTGGATCGCGAAAGCGGCGATGTGATTCGCCAGATCCCCAGCGAAGAAGTCCTGCGCATCGCCGAGAGCCTCGCCCGGATGCAGGGCCGCCTGATCGAGCTGCAGGTCTGATTCACTCAACGACGGGACAAGGCCAATGGAATGGCAACCCGCCTGATCCGTGCCGGAGACACAGCCAGCAGGAAAGACAAGGAGACAGGTCACCGATGACACTTCAGCGCACAGCCTTCAATCATGGAATACGCAAGGCCATGCTCATGAAGCCTCGCCGGCTTGCCGCGCTACGCGCAACGCAGTTGCTCGACACGCCCGACGAGGTACGCTTCGACAGTCTGACGCATCTTGCCTGCCGCCTATTCGATGCGCCGATCGCTTATATCAGCCTGCTCGACGCGGATCGCCAATGGTTCAAGTCGGCTTGCGGGCTGGGCTTTCGCGAAATGCCCATCGAATATGCCTTCTGCGTCCACACCCTGGAATCGGGCACGCTCACGGTCATCGAGGATGCACAGGCTGACCCGCGCTTCGCCGACAATCCCTATGCCCGCGGCGAGCCCTACATTCGCTTCTATGCCGGCACCCTCATCTACGGCCCCGACCGGATGCCGTTGGGCACCTTCTGCATCGTCAGCGACACACCGCGCACCTTCGATGCCCGGGAGCGCGAGATGCTAAAGGGTCTGGCACACCTGACCACGATCGAGATCGAGCGGCGTAGCGCTCACCGCGGGGAGCGCCAGAACCCTCCGAGCGGCGCCTACCCGCGCGAACGGGGTACTGGGTTGCCACCAACGCCGATCAGTGTCGAGGATCGCTGGCAGACGCCCTACGCTGCCAGAAATACGGCTCACAACGGTGCCGCCCTGCAGGCTCAGCTCGATAAGTTTCGCGCCACACTGGACGCCACCCTCGACCTGATCCTGATCGTCGATGAGCAGACCCGGCGCTTTACGTATTGCAATCAGGGCGCCATCGAACGACTGGGCTATTCGCGCGATAAGTTGCTGACGCTCTCCCCCGAAACGCTCGACAAGTCGTTGGCAGTCAGCGCGCTGAGCAAGCGCTTGGCGGCGCTCGATGGCCAGCGTGCGGTGCGCCTGAATGCCAATCTGCATTGTCGCAACGGCGAAACGTTGCCGGTCCAGGCGCAGATTCAGCGCACGCCCTCGAGCAACCTCGAACGGACCCAGTTGATCATCGTCGCCCGCGACCTTCGCGAAACGCTGAAAGCACAGCGCGAAATCGAGTGGATCACCCATCACGACGGCCTCACCCATCAGCTCAACCGCACCGGTTTCCTGCGCGCGCTGGCCCGCAGCGACCATGCATCCGATCAGTGCAAGAAGAAGAGCCAATTGGTCGCCGTGTTCGGCATCGACCGCTTCAAGCGTATCAACGATGCCCACGGCACCGCCCAGGCCGACGCCATTCTCTGCGAGCTGGCCCAGCACTTGAGCAGTCTTCTCGCACCCCACGTCGACGCCCACCTGGGCCGGCTGGGCGGCGATGAGTTCGCCGTCAGCGTACCGCTCGCCCAGCCCTGCGAGGCGCCGCAGCTTGTCGAGCGCTTGCGCGAAGCGGTCGAAAGCTATCGCTTTCATGCCATCGAGGGGCTGCAACTGACCGTCAGTGTCGGCCTGACGGCGCATAGCCTCTACCAGACGGCTCCCGAGGAGCTGTTGAGACGCGCCAATGCGGCCCTGGTGCGCGCCAAGCAGCATGGACGCAACCGCGTGCGCCAATACCTGAGCGGCATGCTCGACGAGGCCAGCCGTCACGAGGCCATCGAGAGACGACTCGTCGGCGCTTTCGAGCGGGGCGAATTTCATCTCGACTTTCAGCCGCAGTGGTCGCTCAAGGCGCTCGACCGACCGTGCGGCGCCGAGGCGCTGCTGCGCTGGCGGGCTCCCGATCAGCAGACCGTCGGCCCCGACGTCTTCGTACCGATTCTCGAACAGAGCGGGCTGATGGTGGAGGTGGGTCGCTGGATCATCGATCAGGCGCTCGACACGTTGGCATCGAACCGGCAACGGCTACCCACGAACTTCTTCGTCAGCATCAACATCAGCGCCATCCAACTGATGGACGACGCCCAACTGGCCGACTACCTGGTCGAGGCATTGAAACGCCGACGCTTGCCCACCTCGGCGCTGGAGCTGGAGATCACCGAAACGGCACTGATCCAGTCGCCGTACTGGGTCGGCCAGCAGCTCGAGGCGCTGCATCGTCAATCGATCGCCATCGCGCTGGACGATTTCGGCACCGGCTTCTCGTCGCTGTCGCATCTCAAGCAGTTCCCGTTCGACACCGTCAAGATCGACAAATCGTTCATCGCCGGGCTGCCCGATTCCTCCGAAGACCGGGCGATCGTCGAATCGCTGCTGACATTGTGTCGCGGATTCGGCCGGAATGTCTGCGCCGAAGGCATCGAAACGCCGGCTCAGCTCGACTACCTGCGCCGGCTGGGCTGCAATCGCGCCCAGGGCTACCTGCTGGCTCGTCCCGATCGCGACCTGCTGACGCATGACGAAAAGTGACGGCGGGAAACGCAAGCGCTCCCGAACAGGCGCCGCTCAGGCTACCCGCCGGGAGAAAGGAATCAATAACGGCCTCGCAGGCCCGGTTCAGACCTGCATGTTCATGACGTCCTTGTAGGCCGTCACCAAGCGGTTACGTACCTGAACGCCCATCTGAAAGCCGATGCTGGCCTTTTGCATGTCGACCATCACGTCGTTCAGCGCGACCCCGGGATCGCCGGCCTGGAATGCCTTCACGCTGGCATCGGAGTCCTGCTTCAGCTGATTGATCTTGCGAATCGACGACTGCAGCGCGTCGGCGAAGCCGCCCTGCCCCACTGACGTCGACAACTGCTGGCCGCGACCGGCCTGGTTGGCGATCGATTGAGTGGCGCTGGCCTGATTGGCCAGACTCTGCATCTGCTGCAAGGCCGCTTGAATGGCGGGTACGCTCATGGCGGTTCTCCTGCCCCTGTTGGATAAGGACCGATGGGTGGACGAAGGCAAGCCTAGCATCAGCGGCGGCGGATCATGGCTGCAAATGAGCTTCAAAAATGGGGCTTTTCTTGCCTTTAGGGCGACAACACCTGCGGATAATGGCCTCCATCACACGACCGTCCCCCTTGACAACGCGCCCAGTCCGGCTGGCCTATCGCAACCGACCGCCACGTCAAGCGCAACCCGGGACTTGGAATCGATGGATGCTGGAGCCGGATATTAAAATGCTATCTGCACCGACCCGATACGCGCGGGCCGACGCTAACACCGCCACCCTGACGCGCCCGCTGCCTGGCGGAGGGCACTCATGAGCGACGTCGCCTCTTCGCAGCAGCGCAATCCTGGTGGGAACCAGGCCCGGGCAGCCAATGCCTCGGCCCAGGGCGCCTCCGCGCAAGGACTGCTCAAGCAGTTGCGCGAGAATCCGCGCATTCCCTTGATCATTGCCGCCGCCGCAGCGATCGCGTTGATCGCCGTGCTGCTGCTGTGGGCGCGCAGCCCCGAGTACCGGGTGCTGTACAGCAACCTGAGCGATGCCGATGGCGGAAGCATCATCAACGAACTCGACGCCCGCGGCATTCCCTATCAGTTCAGCGAGGGCGGCGGCGCACTGCTGGTGCCCGCCGACCAGGTGTATCTGCTGCGTCTTCAGCTTGCCGAACAGGGCTTGCCCAAGGGTGGCGATGTCGGCTTCGAGGTGATGGACAATCAAGCCTTCGGCATCAGCCAGTTCGCCGAGCAGGTCAATTTTCAACGTTCGCTGCAGGGCGAGCTGGCCCAGTCGGTGGAGGCGCTCGGCCCGGTCGCCCAGGCCCGCGTGCAGCTGTCGATGGCCAAGCCGTCGGTGTTCGTACGCGAAAGCGAACCCGCCAAGGCCTCGGTGGTACTGACCCTGGAGCCCGGCCGGGTGCTGAGCGAAGGCCAGGTCAATGCCATCGTGCACATGGTGTCCAGCAGCGTGCCGCAACTGGCCACCGACGCGGTCACCGTGGTCGACCAGGACGGGCGGCTGCTGTCGCGCAACGGCAGCCAGCTGGGCGGCCTCGACGGCACTCAACTAAGCTATGTCCAGAAGATCGAGAAGACCTACCAGGAGAATATCGAGCGTATCCTGGCGCCGATCCTGGGCGCCGATAACGTCCGTGCGCAGGTCGCGGCGCAGGTCGATTTTTCCAAGCGCGAGCAGACCGCCGAGCGCTATTCCCCCAATCAGCCGCCCAACGAAGCCGCCGTTCGCAGTCGCCAGTTGAGCGAGTTGTACACCGGTGGCGATGGCCTGCCCAGCGGCATTCCCGGCGCACTTTCCAATACCCCGCCGGGCGTCGCGGCATCGCCGATCGACAACGGCCAGACCACTAATGCCCAGGATCAGGTCAACGGTGCCAACGCCCAGAATACCGCCGACAACGCTCAGGCCGACAGCAATACGCCACTGAGCCGCCTGGACCGCAACGACACCATCAATTACGAACTCGATCGTCAGGTCGATTACGTCCAGTTCGAGCGTGGCGGCGTCGAGCGCCTTTCGGTCGCGGTCGTCGTCGATTACCGCGAGGGACTCAACGAGGCCGGCGAAACCGTCAAGCAGCCGCTCAGCGACGAGCAGCTGGCGCAGATCGAGCGCCTGGTACGCCAAGCCATGGGCTTCTCCCAAGCGCGCGGCGACGCCATAGAAGTGGTCAACAGCCCGTTCACCGAAAGCGACGAGACGTTTGTCGAAGTACCTTGGTGGCAGACGCCGGCAATGCTGCAGCTGGCCATGACCCTGGGCCGTTATCTGCTGGTCGCCCTGGCCGCGCTGTTCCTGTGGTTCATGGTCTTGCGTCCGCTGATCAAGCGCCAGAGCGCCGCCCTGCCCGCGAACCGGCCGACCGCCCTGCGCAGCCCGAACGCGGCGAGCGCCGGCGATAGCGAGGACGATGATGGCGGCGATGCGCCGAGCGAAGCCGCCGAGCCACCGCCGCGCCGCCGTCGCCGCGCCAATGCCTACGAGCAGAATCTCAAGGATGCCCGCGAGATCGCCCTGGAAGATCCGCGGCTGGTAGCCATGATCGTCAGAAGCTGGATGAACGACAAATGATCGAAATGACCGGCGCCCGCCGCGGTGCAATCCTGCTGCTTTCCCTTGATGAGGACAGCGCGGCGGAAATCTTCAAGTTTCTGGGTGCCAAGGAGGTCCAGGAAATCAGCATGGAGATGGCCAGGCTCGATCAGGTCTCCCACGAGGAGATGAGCCAGGTGCTCGCCGAATTCCATGACGAGGCCGAGCAGTTTACCGCCGTCAACCTGCACTCCAGCGAGCACATCCGCTCGGTACTGACCAAGGCGCTGGGCAGCGACCGCGCCTCGGGCCTGATCGAGGACATCCTCGAGAGCACCAGCAACGCCTCGGGCATCGACTCGCTGAACCTGATGGAGCCGTCGATGGTCGCCGAGATGATCCGCGACGAGCATCCGCAGATCATCGCCACGATCCTCGTGCATCTCGAGCGTCACCAGGCCGCGAGCATTCTCGAGCTGTTCGACGATAAGCTGCGCAACGATGTGGTGCTGCGAATCGCCACCTTCAGCGGCGTTCAGCCGGCCGCCTTGCAGGAGCTCACCGAAGTGCTCGGCGGCATGCTCGACGGCCAGAACCTCAAGCGCAGCAAGATGGGCGGCGTGAGGACCGCGGCCGAGATCCTCAACCTGATGAACTCCGCCCAGGAAGAGATCGTCATCGAGACGGTGCGCGCCCACAGCGAGGACCTGGCGCAGAAGATCATCGACGAGATGTTCCTGTTCGAGAACCTCATGGACATCGACGATCGAGGTATCCAGTTGATTCTCAAGGAAATCGACACCAACTCGCTGGTTATCGCGCTCAAGGGTGCGCCGGACGCGCTGCTCGAGAAGTTCATGGCCAACATGTCGCAGCGCGCCGCGCAGATGTTGCAGGAAGATCTCGAGGCTCGCGGCCCGATCCGCGTGTCCCAGGTCGAGGCCGAACAGAAGGCGATTCTGCAGATCGTGCGCCGACTCGCCGACAGCGGCGAGATAGCGCTGGGCGGAGGCGACGACAGTTATGTCTGATCATCTGGTCAGCCCCGAACGCGACGACGGCGCCTGGCAGCGTTGGCGGATGGATGAGCTGGGCAGCCCCGACCACCAGTTGCGCAGCCAGCGCGAACGCCGCGAGCGAGTGCGCCAGCAGGCCGCCCAGCGCCAGGCCGAGCTCGACGCGATGCGCGAGCAGGCCCGCAAGGAGGCCTGTCAGGCCGGTTATCAGGAAGGTTTCGAGCAGGGCCAGCAGGCCGGCTACGAAGCCGGTCTTGACGAAGGCCGCAAAGCCGGCGAAGCCGAGATGCAGCGTCAGACCCGCGACACGCTACAACCGTTGCTACCCCTCGCCACGCAGTTTGGCGAGGCGCTGGCCGCCCTCGACGAGGAGATGGCCGAGCACCTGGTCGACCTGGCGCTGGCCACCGGTCGGCAACTCGCCGGCGAAGCCCTCGAGGCACGCCCCGAGGCGATTCTGGATGTCGTTCGCGAGCTCCTGCACGTCGAGCCGGCGCTCTCCGGGCGGCCGCGTCTGTGGCTGCATCCCGCCGACCTGACCCTGGTCAAGGCTCAGCTCGGTCACGAATTCGAGGCCGCCGGCTGGCAGTTGCAGCCCGATGACCTGGTGAGCCGCGGCGGCTGCCGCGCGACCAGCGCCAGCGGCGATCTCGACGCCACCCTGGAATCGCGCTGGGAGACCATCGCCAATCAGGTGCGACGACGCAACACCGCCATCGACGCCGGCGAGAAACCGTCATGACCAGCCTCGGCGAAATCAACCGCCATCAGGGCCATTGGCGCAATGCGCTCGGCGGCGTTCACCAACGCGTCAGCGCGCTACCCAACTATCGCACCAGCGGGCGCATCGTGCGTGCCACCGGCCTGGTGCTCGAGGCGGTCGGCCTGCGCATCCCGCTGGGCAGTGCCTGCCGCATCGAGCTCTCGTCGCAGACGAGCGGTCCGGGTAGCTCCTCTGCACGCTACGCCGAGGCCGAAGTGGTCGGCTTCTCCGGCGAGAAGCTGTTTCTGATGCCCCTCGAAGAGATCAGCGGGCTGCTGCCCGGTTCACGGGTCCTGCCGCTGGGCGAGGGCCACGAAGCCAACAGCAGCGCACGGCGCTTTCCGCTCGGCGATCTGCTGCTGGGCCGCGTGGTCGACGGCAACGGCCGGCCGCTGGATGGCAAGGGGGCATTGCACGACGTGCGCCACGCGCCATTGGCCACGCCCCCCTTCAACCCCATGGCGCGGGCGCCGATCGATGCCCAGATCGACGTCGGCATTCGCGCCATCAATGGCCTGCTCAGCGTCGGACGTGGCCAGCGCATGGGGCTGTTCGCCGGTTCCGGGGTGGGCAAGTCGGTGCTGCTCGGCATGATGGCCCGCTACACCCAGGCGGATGTGATCGTGGTCGGGCTGATCGGCGAGCGCGGCCGCGAAGTTCAGGATTTCATCGAGAACATCCTCGGCGAAGAGGGTCGCCGCCGGGCGGTGGTGGTCGCCGCGCCCGCCGACACCTCACCGCTGCAGCGTTTGCAGGGCGCCTCCTATGCCACGCGGCTCGCCGAGGATTTCCGCGATGCCGGGCGCAACGTGCTGCTGATCATGGACTCGCTGACCCGCTATGCCATGGCTCAGCGCGAGATCGCCCTGGCGATCGGCGAGCCGCCGGCGACCAAGGGTTATCCGCCCTCGGTGTTCGCCAAGCTGCCCGGCCTGGTCGAGCGCGCCGGCAACGGCCCCAGGGGCGGCGGCTCGATCACCGCTTTCTATACCGTGCTGACCGAGGGCGACGACCAGCAGGACCCGATCGCCGACTCGGCGCGGGCGATTCTCGATGGCCATATCGTGCTCTCGCGCCAGCTCGCCGAGGGCGGCCATTACCCGGCCATCGATATCGAGGCATCGGTCAGCCGAGCGATGACCGCCATCGTCAGCGACGAACATCACCGCCGCGCCCAGCAGTTCAAGCAGTGGGTCTCGCGCTATCAGCGCAACCGCGACCTGATCAGCGTCGGCGCCTACACCCCGGGGCACGATCCGCAGCTCGACCAGGCGGTGTCGATGTTCCCCGCGCTCGAACGTTTCTTGCAACAGCGCATCGACGAACGCGCGAATATCGACGAAACACGGCAGGTATTGGACGGATTGATTAGTGCCTGAGCGCGTACTCTGGCCACAGTCAGACCGACCAGAATCGGGTAAACCACCATGACTCAAGCGTCACCGCTGGACACTTTGATTTCGCTGACCCGCGATTCCCGCGACAACGCCAGCCTCAAGCTGGCCGAACTGCGCCGCGCGCGCCGCGATGCCCAGGCCCAGCTGGATACGCTGTTCCGTTATCGCCAGGAATATCGCGAGCGCCTGCAGGGGGCCATGGCTCAGGGCATCGGCCCCGATAGCTGGCAGAATTATCAGCAGTTCCTGGCCTCGCTGGACAATGCCATCGAGCGCGCCCGCCAGGCATTGAGCGAGCGCGAGCATCAGCTCAACCGGGGCCAGCAGCACTGGCAGGACGCGCAGCGCAAGCTTTCCGCCTACGACACCCTGGTGGATCGGCGCCAGCAGCGCGAACAACAGCGCGTCTCGCGGCTCGAACAGCGCCACAACGATGAAATGGCCAACGGCCTGCTGCTGCGCCGTCAGCAGAACGAATCCCGACACGGGTCGAGCCACTAGGCTCCCCTTGAAAAGCCAGGAGCCCGTCACATGGCCATGTCATCTCTGCCTGCCGTCACTTCCGGTCAGCCAGCCTCGCCCCAGGGCGGCAAGCCCGCTCAGGACGATCGGTCTGCCGGCGGTTTCGCCCAGCTGTTCGCGCAGGCCAGTCAACCCGGCAAGCCGGCTGGCGGCGTCGAGGGCGGCAGTGCACGCGGTGCAACGAACAGCGCAACGAATCGCTCGGCCGGATCCCTTGCCGACGCCGCTGGCGAGCAGAACGACTCCGATGATGCCATGACGCTGGCCAGCGATGGGGCACAAGCCTTGCTGAGCCTGCCTGCCCAGGCTGGCGCCGTACTGGCCACGAGCAAGGGTGCGCTGGCAGGCAGCCAAGCGACAGTGCTCGCCGCGGCGACCGCGGATGCCAACCCCGGCGGTACCGGCAACGGGCTGATCTCGGGGTTCGCCAGCGACGAGCTGGCGGGGATTCAGGAACGCCTCGACACCCTCGCCCGCTTCCGCGACAACACCCCGCTCAACCCGCTGGGCCAGGCCATTGCCCAGGTCCAGCAGGTGAGCCAGCAAGGCGGGCTCGAGCGTAACCTGTTGAGTCAGGCCGGCGGCAACGCGCTGAAGGCGGCGCTTGACGCTACCGACCTGAAAAACGGCCAGCCGGTGTCGCTCGGTACCGGCGGGACAGTGACCGACGATAAAGCCGCCGCGGGGGCTTCCGCTACTGCCGGCGCTGCCAACTCGGCCAGCATGGGAGCGCTCAGCAACGGCGGTGCCACGCTGAACTGGACGCAGCAATTGCAGACCCAGGTCGCCGCGTCGCCTGGCGGTGCAGGCGCCCAGGGCCAGGGCGGAGGCGGCGCCTGGCTGTCGAGCATCAGCGAGAGCCTGAGCGCCGCTCGCACCGGCAACGCGGAAACCTCCGCCATGCCCCTGCATGCCGGCGCGGGGTCGGGTGCGACACCCTCCACCGCCACGCTCAGCGCCAGTGTCGTCCAGACGCCCACCCTGAGCGCCCCGTTGGCTTCGGCCGAATGGCAGCAGAGCCTCGGCCAGCAGCTCGTCAATCTACAGCAGCGCGGCGGCCAGCGCGTGCAGCTGCACCTGAATCCAGCCGAGTTAGGCCCGCTGTCGATCAGCCTCAAGGTCGATGATCAGCTGGCCCAGGCCCAGTTCATGTCGGCCAATCCGCAGGTTCGGGCCGCCGTGGAACAGGCCATCCCGCAATTGCGTGAAGCGCTCGGCGAAGCCGGCATCCAACTCGGCGAAGCGATGGTCGGCGACCAGCAGCCAGGCCAGCAACAGGGCCAGGACGGCACCGATGCGCATCGCGTCGCCGGGTCCATGGGCTCCGGCACCCATAGCGTCACGAATGATGCCCTCGATGACGCAGCGCTCGGCCTTGCCGGCGGCCTTGCCATCAGCGGCGTGGATCTCTACGCCTGAAGGGCGGGCCGGGCGAACCCGGCAATCCCAGGCCTTCACTAACCTCGTCGGCGGCCAGTAGGCCTGAATGCATCAGCCGTCGCCCCGGGTCACGGCACGTTTCGCAAAACCCCGAGATAGCCGTAAATCGGCAGCCTTTTTCGGCCACTCCGAAAGCCCCGCTGCCGGCATACTTTCCCCATCACGATCAACGACGGCGTAAGCAATGGCCAAGACGAAGACCGAAGGCAAGAAGAGCAAGCCCTGGTGGCTGGCGGGACTGCTGATCATCCTGTTATCCGTGGCTGGCTCGGTGGGGGTCTACTTGCTGCTCGATTCCCGCTCAGTCGCCAGCGAGGATGAGGTAACCCAAGCCGCACCGCCCGCCGAGGCAAAACCGCCGATCTTCGTGCCGGTACAGCCGTTCACGGTCAATATCCAGAGCGACGACTATTCGCAGCGCTTGCTGTATATCGGCCTTTCCCTCAAGGTCGGTGACGAGCAGAGCAGTGAGCTGGTAAAGATGCATATGCCGCAGGTGAGAAGCCGGCTGCTGATGCTGTTGTCCAGCCAGAACGCCGACGATCTGATCACGCCGCAGGGCAAGGAGAAGCTGTCACGGCAGATCCTGGCGCTGTTCGACCAGCCCTTCAGCGAGCCGCAGCCGACGCTGGTCGTCGATGACGTACTCTACACTGACTTCATTGTGCAATAGGACATCATGGCTCAAGACGATCTGCTCTCGCAGGATGAGATCGACGCCCTGCTCAAGGGCGTCAGCGGCGAGGAAGAGACCCCGGCCCAGGATTCGACGGCTGGCTCGCGCGTGCGGCCCTATGACCCGGCCACCCAGCATCGGGTCATTCGCGAGCGTCTGCATGCGCTGGACATCATCAACGAGCGCTTCGCCCGCCAGTTCCGCATGAGTCTGTTCAATCTGCTGCGGCGCAGTGCCGACATCACCGTCGATAGCGTGCGCTACCAGAGCTACAGCGATTTCGCGCGCCATATTCCAGTCCCCACCAACATCAATCTGATCGGCATGAAGCCGTTGCGCGGCACCGCCATGGTGGTCTTTCCGCCCAACCTGGTGTTCATGGTGGTCGATAATCTGTTCGGCGGCGACGGGCGCTTTCTGACCAAGTCGGAGGGTCGCGAGTTCACGCATACCGAGCAACGCATCATCCAGCGCCTGTTGCGGCTGGCGATCGATGCCTATCACGACGCCTGGAAGTCGGTCTATCCGCTGGAGATCGATTACATCCGCTCCGAAATGCAGGTGCGCTTCGCCAACATCACCAGCTCGCCCAATGAAATCGTGGTCAACAGCAGCTTCCATCTGGAAGTCGGCAACCTGTCCAGCGATTTTCAGATCTGCATGCCCTATTCGATGATCGAGCCAATCCGCGACCTGCTGTCGGGACCGTTGACCGACAGCAACGCCGAGGAGGACCGCCATTGGGGCCAGCGCATGGCCGGCGAGATCAAGGAATCCCAGGTGGAACTGACCGCCGACTTCGCCGACGTCACGACCACTCTGGGCCGCGTGATGTCGCTCAAGGAAGGCGACGTGCTGCCCATCGAGTTGCCGGACATCGTCGCCACCCGGGTCGACGGCGTACCGGTCATGCAGTGTGAATACGGCAGCCAGCATGGCCAGCGCGCGCTACGCGTGCGCCGTCTGATCGATCATGCGGCATCCAATGCCAAGTTTTTTGCTCCCGGCCTGACCGCCGCCGGCGCCAAGGAATCCGACAATGACTGACCCGAAGAACCCCGACCAGCCGCACTCCGACGACGATTGGGCAAGCGCCATGGCCGAACAGACTGCCGAAGGCGACGCTGCCGCCGACGACCCCTGGGCGGCGGCGTTCGCCGAGCAGGAAGAAGCCGAACATCAGGTCGAGGAACAGCCCCAGCCGCTACCCGGCAATGCCCAGGCCGCCGGCGACGCGGTGTTCAAGCCGCTCGACGGTGCGAGCGGTGCCAACGGCTCGATGCGCGATCTCGAGATGATCATGGACATCCCGGTCAAGCTGACCGTGGAACTGGGTCGCACCCGCCTGACCATCAAGCAGCTGCTGGAACTCGCCCAGGGCTCGGTCATCGAGCTCGACGGCCTCGCCGGCGAGCCGATGGACATCCTGATCAACGGTTACCTGATCGCCCAGGGCGAAGTCGTGGTGGTCGACGACAAGTATGGCATCCGCATTACCGAAATCATCACCCCCTCCGAGCGGGTTCAAAAGCTCAACCGATGAATCAGACTTCCGCAACCCAGGATGCGGCCGAGTCCATCGGCAGCGCACAAGGCGACCTGATGGGCCTCGCCGTGCTCGGCAAGACGGCGCTCGCGCTGGGGCTGGTGATCGCCGTGATCTTCGCCTGCAGCTATCTGTTGCGGCGCATCAACGCCGCACGCGGGCGAGGCGATCGTCATCTCAAGGTCGTGACCAGCACCGCCATCGGCCAACGCGAGCGGGTGGTCATCGTCGAGGTCGAGGGCACGTGGCTGGTGCTGGGTGTGGGCGGCGGTCAGGTCACGACGCTGCACGAACTGCCGGCACCCAGCGAACCCGAACGCGCTGAAAGCGCCTCTGCCGAAGCACGGAGCTTCGCCGCACGCTTCGCCACGGCGCTGCGCGCCAATGCGCGTGGCACGCTGGGACGGCGCGACAGCCGCTCCGGGCGTGGAGAGGACGAATGATGAATTTTCTGCGTCCAATCCAGGAGCCCGCTCGAGCGCGAGATGCCCTCGCCAGCTGGCGGCTCGTCGTCCTGCTGCTATTGGCCACGCTGGCCCTCGTCTCGCCGCAGGCGCTGGCCCAGTCGGTGCCCGGGCTGACCAGCCAGACTCTCGCAGGCGGCGGCCAGCAGTGGTCGCTGAGCCTGCAGACCTTCCTGCTGCTCAGCTCGATGGCCTTTTTGCCGGCCCTTCTGCTGATGATGACCAGCTTCACCCGGATCATCATCGTGCTCGGCCTGTTGCGCACCGCCATGGGCACCGCGTCGGCGCCGCCCAATCAGGTACTGCTGGGTATCGCGCTGTTCCTGACGTTTTTCATCATGTCGCCGGTGCTTCAGCAGGTCTACGACCAGGCCTGGCAGCCATTCTCCGACCAGCAGATCAACTTCGACGTGTTCCTCGAGCAGGCCAGCCAGCCGTTTCGCGAGTTCATGCTGGCCCAGACCCGCGAGCCGGACATCGCCCTGTTCGCGCGGCTGGCCGATGCCGGCACGTTCCAGGGCCCCGAGGACGTGCCGATGAGCGTGCTGCTGCCCTCGTTCGTGACCAGCGAACTCAAGACCGCCTTTCAGATCGGCTTTACGATCTTCATCCCGTTTTTGATCATCGACCTGGTGGTTGCCAGCGTGCTGATGTCGCTGGGGATGATAATGGTACCGCCGGCAACCATCTCGCTGCCGTTCAAGCTGATGCTGTTCGTGCTGGTCGACGGCTGGCAACTGCTGATCGGCTCGTTGGCCGAAAGCTTCTACTTTTGAACCGCCCTATCCTGTTTTCCCGGCTCTCCCTCTCGACACGAGCCGCCGCCGCAAGCCTTCAGGAGGCCTTGATATGACACCGGAAATGGTGATGAGCATGGCTTACCAGGGCATGAAAGTGACCCTTTACCTGGCCGCGCCACTGCTGCTGACGGCGCTGGCCGTCGGTCTGCTGGTCAGCCTGTTCCAGGCCGCCACGCAGATCAACGAGACGACCCTGTCTTTCATTCCCAAGATTCTCGGGGTCTTTGCCGCCCTGGTACTGGCCGGCCCCTGGCTGATCCAACTGATCGTTCAGTTCACCACTGAACTGTTCAAGAACATCCCGTACATGCTCGGGTAGGTCGACAGCGGATGATCGAGGTCACTTTCGACCAGCTGCAAGGCTGGATCGTCGCCTTCCTCTGGCCCTTCATGCGCCTATCCGCCTTCCTCATGGCGGCACCGCTGTGGGGGCATAGCAGCATACCCCGGCAGTCCAAGATCGCCCTGGCCGCTGTACTCGCCTATGTCATCGCGCCGACGCTGCCGCCTCTCCCCGACGTACCGATCATCTCCTGGGAAGGGCTCGGCATCATGATCGAGCAGACCCTGATCGGCGTGGCGATCGGTCTGATCATGCGCATCGCACTGGCCGTGGTGATGGCCGCCGGCGAGTATATCGGCCTGCAAATGGGTCTGGCCTTCGCCACCTTCTTCTCGCCGGATACCGGTACCAATACCATGGTTCTGTCGCGATTTCTGTACATGATCACGCTGCTCATGCTGCTGGCATTCAATGCCCATCTGGTGGTCATCGAGATTCTCGCCGAATCCTTTCGCACGCTGCCGATCGGCATACAGGCACTCAATCCCGACGCTTTCGAGTTCATCGCTCGCTACACCAGCACCATCTTTACCGCAGGGCTACTGCTCGCCCTGCCAGTGGTCGCGGCGCTGCTGATCATCAATCTGTCACTGGGGATTCTCAACCGCGCCGCACCGCAGCTGACGATCTTTTCGATTGGCTTTCCCATGACGCTGACCGTGGGACTGGTGCTGATCGCGGTACTGATGCAGGATTTAGGGCGCTTTCTGGAGATACTGTTCGCCCAGGCTGTTTCGACGATGCGCGAGATGCTCGAGCTGCTGGCCAGCTAACCCGCGCCTCCGGCTGATCATAAGCTCGTCGGCGTGCCTCGACACCGAGCCGAGAAACTTTTTCCGCCATCGGGTACCTTAGAGAGACTGCCTTGCCCCATCCGGTCAGACGAGACACCCCATGAACCGCACAGATCGCCGCTCCTCCCATCGTCTCGTTCGCGGGGTGGCAAATGCGTTCGGCATCGGCCTGCGTCGTCGCCTGGGCCTGGGGCTGCTCAAGCTGGCGCTGACCATCGCCAGGATGGCGGATCGACTGTTGTCCGGCGGCGATAATCCGCAATCAACCGCGTTGCCCAGCGGTCGCCACCCCACGCATCTGCGCACGCTGCAAGCCTGGTTGCAGGCTCGCAAGGCGGGTCTGCAGGCCATGGATGTCGATCCACTGACCGGAATCGGCACCCGCCAGGCCGCGCTCGGAGAAATCGGCCGACTCATCGAGCACAGCGAGAACTTCGTGCTGCTGCGCATGAGCATCAACAATCTCAAGACCATCAACCAGCATCTCGGCAACGGCGTCGGCGATCAGCTGCTGGTCGCGCTGGCGCAGCGGCTGCTGCAATTGCAGTTCCATCGAGGCCAGGTCTACCGGCTCGGCGGCGATGAATTCTTGATGCTGGCGGCTTGTCCCGCCAACCCGACGGAGCTGCACGAACACCTGCGCCAGGCACTTTGCCAGCCGCTCGAACTGGAAGGCACGTCGCTGATCCCCTCGCTCTCGCTGTCGGCGCTCAGTTACCCCGAGCATGGCCAGGAAGCTCGCCGCCTGCTGCGCCGCTCGGGCATCGCCCTGTCGCTGGCTCGCCAGGGCCATGACGGCTACCGCGTCTATCAGGAGGAACTCGATCTGCGCGACGACCGTGAACGGCAACTGCTACGCGACATGGTGCTGGCCGTGCGCGACGACCAGCTGCGCGTCGTCTATCAGCCCAAGATTCATATCGCCGACGGCCGCATTGCCGGCTTCGAGGCCCTGCTGCAATGGCAGCATCCGCAGCTCGGGCTGCTGCAGGCCGATACATTCCTGCCGCTGGCGGTCGCCTCCGGCCATATGGCGCTACTCGGCGACTGGATGCTCGAGCAGGTGATCGGCCAGATGGCCGGATGGGCGGCTAAGGGGCGCCCGCAGCATGTCGCCGCCAACCTCTCGGCGGTCGACCTGGAGGATGCCCAGTTGAGCCGACGAATTGCCGGCTGGCTGGCCGAGCGGGGGGTCGATCCACGGCTGCTGATGCTCGAGGTCACCGAGCAATCGATGATGCGCGAGCCGGCCCTGGCGGCACGCTTGCTGGGCGAGTTGCGCGAATCGGGCATCCAGGTCGCCATCGACGATTTCGGTACCGGCTATTCCTCGCTGACGCAACTACGCCGCTTGCCATTGGACGTGCTCAAGATCGACAAGTCCTTCGTGCTCGACTTGCCCAACCAGCCCGATGATGCGCTGATCGTCGATGCGACCATTGCCCTGGCTCACCGCTTCGGCCTGCTGGTCATCGCCGAAGGGGTGGAAAGCCGCCGGCACCTGGACCTGCTGGCCGCAGCCGGCTGCGACCAGGCCCAGGGCTTTCTGATCTCGACGGCCCTGGACGCCGACGCCGTGCTCGGCTGGCTCGACACGTATTCGCCTTCAGCGCGGTACAACGTCGCAGGTTCCTGATGAGACTTGAATTATTTGGTTCTTCGCAGATCAGCGTGAAACGTCAAGGCCTCGCTATTGGGAATAAATTGCCTCCCACGCGACCCGGCCTGGATGGCCATTTGGAGCATGGGGCCGGGGATTTTTGTGGGAGGGAACTTGTTCCCGATTGGCGCCGCAGGCGCCCGGCATGGCCGGGAAGGTACAGTGCCCGCCGCCATCGCGAATGAATTCGCTCCCACAAGGACAAGCTAACCGGCAGGGGGCTGTGGGAGGGAGCTTGTTCGCGATGATCTGTGCCGCATTTCCCGGCAAAATGCGATGAACCAATTATTTCGACAGCCTCCGCAAGTTCTGCGATTTATTGACGCCGCAGATGACCGATCGGCATCTCCAGACGCTGCTGGCCATGCAGCAGGTTGAGCAGCACGATCGCCCGCTCCTCGCCCTTTTGACTCTCGAATACCGCCTGCAGGGCACGGAACGGGCCGTCGCTGATCTCGACCGTTTCGCCGGCACGAAAATAGACGTTGGCGGTATGCGCTTCGGGCTGCTGGCCGGCGCTGTCCTGCAAGGTCGAGACCAGCTCGTCCTCGACCGGTAACGGCTCGTCACCGAAGCCCACCAGCTTGAGCACGCCGCGGGTCGAGCGGATCGGCCGCCAGTTGCTGTCCAGCCGATCGAGGCGGATGAACAGATAATAGGGAAACAGCGGTTCGTCGAGCCAGCACAACTTGCCACGGCGCTTCTTCTGGACCTGGAGCACCGGGTGAAATATTTCATAGCCCTGATTGTCCAGATGCTCGGCGGCACGAAAGGACTCGCCGCCCTTGCACTGGATCAGATACCAGCGGGGCACGGCATCGGGATTGGCCATGGCCGGGTTGTCGTTCGATTCACTCATCAGGCATCCTCGCGCAGAGCCGCTATTCCTGAGCCGCCGCCGTACAGCGATCGGCGATTGATCCAAGCTGCGGAAACCCCGTAAGTTATCCGCTGGCCTAGGACGTTTGACCGATTCAGCCAGTCTAGCATCGATGCTGGCAGGCTTTGATGCCCTTGCGATGCCCGATCGCCCCGTTACCGGCAGGAGAGCCCTTGCATGCCCCGTACCACCCAACGCCGCAGCTGGCGCGACGCGCTGACCGTCTATCGCCAGCCCCCGGTCGTCGCCATGCTGTTTCTGGGCTTTTCCGCCGGCCTGCCGTTCCTGCTGGTGTTCTCGACGCTGACCGCCTGGCTGCGCGACGTCGAGGTGGAGGTCGCGGCGATCGGCTTCTTCTCGTGGATCGGCATGCTCTATTCGATCAAGCTGTTCTGGGCGCCGGTGGTCGATCGTCTGCCGCTGCCGCTGATGACGCGCTGGCTGGGCCAGCGGCGCGGCTGGATGCTGCTCGCTCAGGCGGTCATCGCTACCGGTCTGGTGGGGCTGGCCAGCGTCGATCCGCGCAACAGCCTGACGGTCGTCGCCCTGCTTGCCCTGCTGGTCGCCTTCGGCTCGGCCACCCAGGACATCGTGATCGATGCCTTTCGCATCGAATCGGCCAGCGAGACGGTCCAGGCGGCGATGGCCTCGACCTACATCATCGGCTATCGCGGCGGGCTGCTCGCCGCCGGCGCCGGCGCGCTGTACATCGCCGACATGGCGTCCTGGCATGCCGCCTATCTAAGCATGGCCGCGCTGGTCGGCGTCGGCATGCTGACCGTACTGCTGCGCCCCGAGCCACCGCGCACCGCGCTTGCCGTGCAGCTCGTTCACGAGCCGCGCGTGCGGGCCTTCCTGCGCAGGGCCGAGCATCGACCGCGCTGGCAGCGTCGCCTCGGCGCCTGGCTGATCGGCGCCATCGTCTGCCCGTTCACCGACTTCTTCAGCCGCTACGGCCGTCAGGCACTGTGGTTGCTGCTGCTGGTGGGGATCTACCGAATCAGCGACCTGTCGATGGCGGCGATGGCCAATCCGCTGTACATCGATCTGGGGTTTTCGCTGTCGCAGATCGCCAATGTCACCAAGGTCTTCGGCATCGCCATGAGCATCGCCGGCGGCGTGCTCGGCGGGGTGCTGGTGGTGCGCTACGGCGTCGCCACCATGCTGGTGATCGGCGCGGCGCTCGCCGCGGCGACCAATCTGCTGTTCGTCGCCCTGGCGCTGTCCGGCGCTCAACTGCCCATGCTGGTGGTGACGATCATCGGCGACAATCTGGCCAACGGCCTGGCCAGCACGGTGTTCATCGCCTTCCTGTCGAGCCTGACGTCACGGGCCTACACGGCGACGCAATATGCGCTGTTCTCGTCGTTGATGACCTTGCCGGGCAAGTTCATCGGCGGCTTCTCGGGGGTGATCGTCGCCGACCAGGGGTACAGCGTCTTCTTCCTGTGGGCAGCCTTGCTCGGCCTGCCGGCGATCTGGCTGGCCTGGCGGCTCGGCCGCCAGCCCGGCGCGCTCGACAGCGGCCGAATGTCTCAGCCGACGGCCGACTGATCAGCGCGAGCGGGAGCCCGTGACACAGCGGCGTTGCTCGTCCAGCCAATTGAGCGCACCGCGGGTGGCCAGCCACTGATCGCGCATCAGCGCTCGATACTGCCACGCCTCCGCGCGGGTGCCGGGCTCGGGTATCTCGACGGCCAGCGACACCGGCCTGGGTCTTTCGGCGCACATCAGGGCGATGACGTGGCTGTTGGTATCCTGCACGGCGCTCAGCGAATCGCGGGCCTCGTCGAAACGCTCGAGGCGATACAGCGCCAGTACGCGCCCCATCAACACGCCAAGCAGCGGCGATTCTCCCTCGGCCGGCGACTGATCGCTGAGCCTCACCGCTTCCTCGTCACGCCCTTCGCGCAGCAATTGATCGAGTACCAGTTCACGCAGGCCCAGGCTGTCGTGATCGTCGAGCACCAGCAACCGCTCGGCGAGATGACGCGAGCGCTGGCGAGCGCCGCGCTCCATGCCCACCACCAGCGCCAGTCCGGTGCGCAGCAGCACGGCATTGTCGGCATCGTCCCAGGCGAAGCGTCCACCCACCGCCTCGAGCTGATCGAGCCAGCGTTCGAAACGCGCCGCCAGCGGCGCGAAGAAGCTTTCGGCCATCCATGGCAAGCTGCCGAAGCGGCTGGCCAATGCCATGCTCAGCATCTGCACCACCCGCGGCGAATCCAGCCATTCAGGGTGGGAACACAGCGCACCGAGCCAGTCGCCGGCGTGCGGCCACGGTTCGTCGGTAAAGCCCAGCGCCGCGTCCTCGTCGATCTGCACCTTGAACTCGGCCTGCCAGGCGGCATGCAGGGTGTCTTCGCGAGCCGCCGAGTGATACGCCAGGTTGCCGTCGGCGTTGATCTCGAAGTGCAGCAGCGGCGCGGTGGGCAATGCCTCGAGCAATGCCTGCAGGTTGGTCAGCGGTTCGGCCAGCCCCTCCTCGGAATTGAGCATCTGCTCGGCCAGGGTGGCGCCGGGGTTGTCGGCCAGCTCGGCGAGAAATTGCAACTGATCGGGGTCCAGATCGCCCTGGCGCGCCAGCCGGCGGAACCAGAACCGCGCCCGCTCGCGCGCCTCATCAGGATGCCCCTCGTGAAGCAACAGCATGGCCTCGATGTAGGCCAGGGTCGGCGAGTCGGGCAGCGTCTGCTGGGCACTCACGAAGGCCTCGCGAGCGCTGGCCAGGTCGTCGCTGTCGAGATGCATCAGACACAGCCGCTCCAGCGCCACGCCGCGCAGGAACAGCGGGCCGCGCTTGAGAATCTCGTCGAGCAACGCGGTCTTCTTGCGATGGAAACCGCGCTCCTGATAGATATCGATGAGCAACTCGAAGGCCGGCTCGGTCTGCTCCGGCAGTTGATCCCAGTCGGCCGCGTCGAACAGCGCCTCGAGTACCTGCTGGGCACGCCCGCGCTGGCCGCCCTCGGCGGCGATCAGGCCGGCCTCGAGCAGTGCCTGGGCCGGTGCCCGGCCGCTGTCGAGCGCCGCCTTGAGCGTTTCGCCCTTCCAATCGCGCAGCGAGAGCATCCACATCAGGTACGAAGGGATGGCCCCGGGCAGCGTTACCGCACCACAGCACTCCTTGGTCTTGCGCCCCGAATCGCACCAGCAGGGCTCATTGGCGCCCGGCCGTGCCAGCGGCTCGCAGGCGAAATTCTGACGTTCCAGCGGAGTCTGGTTCCATAGCTCGGGGGCCAGCGACTGGGCCATCCCCAAGTCGTCGCCCACATACTTCACGCCCTCCTCGCGCGCCCAGACCATCAGCGACGGGTAATGCTCATGATCACGGATGGCAGCCAGCGCGCCCCCGGCATATCCCAGCAGCTGTTCCACCCACATCGCCAGCATGGCTTTCTCCTTGGAAAATCGACCTCAGTCTAACATGGCTCGGCACCGGCAACCCATCGTCCGGCCGGCGTCTATGGCGCGCCCCGGTAGGCGGTGCTAGGGTTGGCGCCTGCCGTCCAGCCATGAGGAAGCGCCCCCTTGCGCCTGCCGTTTCGCCGAGCCTCCCGAACCGTTGCCGAGACCCCGCAGGTGCGCCTGGAACGCGAGGGTCGCGACGAGATACGGCGCATCACCGCCGCCGTGGAAAAGGTTCCCTGGACGGTCAATCTGCTGCAGATCCTGTGGACTGCGGGACCGGTCACACTGCTCGGCGCCTGGGGCGGATACCTGCTCGGCTACGGCAAGGCGCCGACCGCCGAGAATTACATCTTCTTCATCTCCTACACGGTGATCACCGGCGCCGCGGGGATCATCGCCAACGTTGTCCATAACCTCACCGGCGGCCGCCGCGCCGAACGCACCGCGCACAAGATCGAACGGGTCATCAAGAGCCTGCCCGAACTGCTGCTGGTCACCCGCAACCTGATCGTCGAGAGCCTGGAGGGTGACGCCCGGCGTCGCGAAGCCGCGGCGATGCTGCTGCGCAAGCAGGATCTCTCGCCGGAGGGCGTCGAACTGGCGGCCATCGAGCTGCTCGACGATCGCGACAGCGCGCGGGTGATCGCCCAGATCGACATCTACCGACGGGTCGGCCTGCATGCGCGCATTCAGGATCTGGTCGCGCGCTACGGCGAGACGCTCGAGCCGCAGTTCGCCGCGATCGCCGACCTCGCGCCGGATGCCACGGCGCTGCTGCGTCAGCGCTTCGAAGGCCACGCCCCGGACCTGCGCGACGGCGTGCCGCGCGACACCAATTTCATCGAGCGCGTCCTGGCAGCCATCGAGCGCGACGACGAATTGCTGATGACGCTGCAGGATGTCGAGGAGATGCTGATTCTCGCCTTCGAGCTGATCAGCGGCCGCAAGATACCCATGCTGACTTTCGAGTACCGGGGCCGCTGGCGTCTGGCCCAGGCCCTCGACGCGCTCGAGGAGGCCCGCGCCCGCTATCGCATCGCCCAGGCCACCGGTCTGTCGCGGCTCAAGGCGTTGACCGCCTATCTGGCCGAGCAATCGGGCACGCTAATCGAGGATGCCGCCGCCGGACTGCGCGCCGACGTGTTGCTCGAACGCTCGCTGCAGGCCATGGATGCGCTGGCCGAGCAGACCCAGCACCTGGCCCCGACGATCGCTGACGGCCCGCCCGGGCGGCGCAGCCAGCTGCGCCACAAGGCCGAGCTGCTGACCAACGCCCTGCGCCTCTACAAGGCCGCCTTCAATGCCTACGAGGCGGTCGGCCGCAGCCACGCCGTGCTGCTCAAGCGCGCCGAGCGCTGGGAGCAGATCAGCGCCCGCCTCGGCGACGAACAGACGCGCCTACGGCTGGGCCCCGGACGCCGCGGCCTGCGCCTGCGCGAACAGGTCATTGCCCTCGACGATGCCGCCAAGGCCGAGGTCTGCAAGCATCTCGCCAGGCATCTCAGCGCCACCGGCATCGAGCAACCGCAGCGTGCCCGCCGCAGTCAGCTCGAGCGCGACTCGCGCATCGCCGTGGACATCGACGCCGCGAAGCGCCTGGCCATCGAGATCGCCCTGGCGCTGGAGCCGCACATCCAGTTGTCGCGCCCCGAGGTGCAGCGCGCCATCAACGGCTCCAACGCCGCCGATTTCGGCCAGCTCGAGCCCAACCTGTCGGCTGCCGCCAAGGCGGCGCTGGGCGCGGCGATGGTCAAGGAGATCGACGTCGATCTGTCGCGCACTGCGGAATCGCTGGCGCTCGCCCTGGTCCGTCATTACCGGGTCGATCTCGATCCCGCCGCCAAACGCTTTCTGATCGCCCAGTACGGCGCCCGCGAGACCACGCTGAACATGCTGAGCAACTTCCAGGCCAGCCATTCGCGCAGCGATCCACGCAATGTCAGCTTCCTCAGCCAGCGCCCGCCGGCGGTCAGCCCGCCGCGCCGCGACTGGTACCGCGCGCTGGTACAGGCCAAGCGTGCGCTCGGCGCGAGCAAGCCGTGATGCGTCGTCGCGGCTCATGGCACAATGCGCTTGGCTGTATAGAGATACATATCGACAACGCCCCGTCGGAAGCCTTGCCATGCGCCTGATCATTGCCGAGAAACCCAGTCTGGCCCGCGCCATCGCCGATGCCCTGCCCGGCAGCTTGCAGCGCATGGAAGGCGCGCTGCGCGTCGGCGACGACGTCGTCAGCTGGTGTTTCGGCCACCTGCTCGAACAGGCCGCCCCCGACGCCTACGACGCACGCTTCAAGCAGTGGCGGCTCGATCACTTGCCGATCGTCCCCGAGCAATGGCGCCTGACGCCGCGGCCCAAGGCGCGCGGCCAGCTCAAGGTGCTGCGCGGCCTGTTCAAGCAGGCCAGCGAGATCATCCATGCCGGCGACCCCGACCGCGAGGGGCAGTTGCTGGTCCAGGAGGTGATCGAGCATCTCGGCTGGCGCGGCCGCGTGCAGCGCCTGCTGATCAGCGATCTCAACCGCCCGGCGGTACAGCGCGCGCTGGCCGGTCTCGAGGACAACCAGGCCTATCAGGCGCTTTTCCGCGCCGCCGAAGCGCGCTCGCGCGCCGACTGGCTGTACGGCATCAATCTGACCCGCGCCTGGACGCTGACCGGGCGTCAGGCCGGCCATGACGGCGTACTCTCGGTGGGTCGGGTGCAGACCCCGGTGCTCGGCCTGGTGGCGCGCCGCGATCGTGAGATCGCCGCCTTCGAGCCGCGCCCCTTCCATGTGCTGTGGGCGGACTTCCGGGTCGCCGCGGGCAGCGTGCGCGGCTGGTGGCAGCCCGGCGAGCATCATCCGCTCGACGACCAGGGGCGGCTGCTCGAGCGAGCGCCGGCCGAGGCGCTGCTGGCGAAATTGCCGGGGACGCAGGGTCGCCTCGACAGCCTGGAACGCCAGGACAAGCGCCAGGCGGCCCCGCTGCCCTACTCGCTATCGGCGCTGCAGGTCGACGCCGCCCGCCGCCATCGGCTATCCGCCAAGCAGGTGCTGGATACCTGCCAGGCGCTCTACGAGCGCCACCAGTTGATCACCTATCCGCGCTCCGACTGTCGGTACCTGCCCGAGGCACACTGGGCCGAGGCCAAACGGGTTCTGAGCGGCGCCTGCCGCAGCGACGACACGCTGCGCGAGTGGCTGGCCGGCGCCGACTTCGGCCGCCGCTCCAAGGCCTTCAACGACAAGCAGGTCGGCGCTCACCACGCACTGGCGCCTACCGGCAAGCCGGCCGATCCAAGCCGATTGTCGAGTGCCGAGGCGAACGTCTTCCGCTTGATCGCCCGCAACGTGCTGGCCCAGTTCTATCCAGCGCTCGAGACCCGCGAGATCAAGGCGACGTTCAGCGTGCTCGGAGAGCGCTTTCGCGCCCAGGGCCGCGAGATCCGCGTAGCCGGCTGGAAGCCGCTGTTCACCACCCGTGACGAGGCGCCGCCGCTGCCGCCGCTGACCGAGGGCGAGCCGGCCACGGTCGACGCTGCGGGCATCGACGACAAGCAGACCCGCCCGCCCGAACCGTTCACCGACGCCAGCCTGATCAAGGCGATGATGCACATCGCCCGCTACGTCGACGATCCGGCGGTCAAGCGCACCCTGCGCGACACCGACGGGCTGGGTACCGAGGCGACCCGCGCCGGAATCATCGAGACGCTGCTGACCCGCGGCTATCTGGTGCGCCAGGGCGGCGCACTGCGCGTCACCCGCACCGGCCAGGCATTGATCGCCGCGCTGCCCGAGGCCGCCACGCGCCCCGAGCGTACCGCGCTGTGGGAGCAGCGGCTGCGGGCGATCGCCGAGGGCAGCGATCAGCCCGCGCCGTTTCTCGACGCGCTGGTCGGCGACGTGCGTCAGTTGCTGACCGCCGCCGACGCCCAGCGCATGCGTCAGGCACTGGGCAGCGCCGAGGGCTTCGCCAGCGCCGCGCCGAAGCGTCGCCAAGCCACCGCCACCCGGCACTCCAAAGCGGATAGCGGCCAGTCAACCGCCAAGCGCCGTGCCACGCGCAAGTCGGGCGCCCGCAGCAAGCGGCGCACGCCGGAGCAGTCATGAAAACAGTCGCTGCCAGCGGCCCCTGGCTGATCCTCGGCGCCGGCTCGCTGGGCCGACTGCTGGCCTGTCGGCTGGCGAATCACGTCGAACTGGCACTGCTCGCTCGCCAGGCAAGCCGGGCGCCATTGTTGCTGACCGATCCCGCGGGCGCGCAGAGCGCTCATTCCATCGCCCGGCTGCGCCTCGATCAGGCACCGTCGACGCCGGCGATGCTGCACATCACCACCAAGAGCCATGCCGTCGAGCCGGCGCTGCGCGAACTGGCGCCGCACATCGCCCCCGCCACCCCGCTGGTACTGTGGCAGAACGGGTTTCAGATTCAGCAGCCGCTAACCCGGCGCTGGCCGGGGCCGGTGCTTTGCGCCACCACCAGCGAGGGCGCGTATGCCGACGGCAGGGATGGCGTGGTCCACGCCGGACACGGCCATACCTTTATCGGCCATCTCGATGGCGAACATCCCGGCCTGGCGGCGCAGATCGCCGGCGTGCTCGCTAGAGCCGGGCTGGCCAGCGCAGCGTGTGGCGACATTCACCGCCGGCTGTGGCACAAGCTCGCCGTCAACGCCGCGATCAACCCGCTGACGGCGAGGCATCGAATCGCCAACGGGCGCCTGCGCGAGCCGGCCTTTCGGCCCCGGGTCGACGCGGTGATTGCCGAAGTGGCGACGATCATGGCCGCGGAAGAAATCGCCCCACCCGAGCCGGGCTGGGCGGCGATGGTCTGGCGAGTGATCGAGTCGACCGCCGGCAACCGCGCCTCGATGCTGCAGGACGTGCTCGCCGGCCGGCCCACCGAGCGCGAAGCGATTCTCGCGCCGTTGCTGGATGCCGCGACACGCCACGGCCTCGCCGTGCCGGTGCTCACGGAACTCTATCGCCATACGCCGGGCTGATTGGCTCGTAGCTCGTAGCTCGTAGCTCGTAGCTCGTAGCCATCTTAACCGGTATTGCGCAGGCCGGCGGCGATCCCCGCCATGGTCACCATCAACGCCCGCGACAGCGCCGGACTGATCGCCCCGTCGGCGTCGCGATTACGCTGCAGCAGCTCGGCCTGCAAGCCGTGCAGCGGGTCGATGTAGGGGTTGCGCACTTCGATCGCCTGGCGGATCAACGGGGTGCCCTCGAGCAATTCGTCCTGGTCGAGCACCGACAGCAGCACGCCATGCAGACGCCTCAGCCGGTCGCGCAGCGAGGAGCCCAGCGCCTGCAGGGCCGGCTCGTCGACCAGCCGATGCTCGTAGTATTCGGCGATGTTCAGGTCGGCCTTGGCGAGCAGCATCTCGAGCATGTCCAGATAGGTACCGAAGAACGGCCAGTTGTCGCGCATTTCACGCAGCCGCGCCAGGCCGTCGGGCTCCTCGAGCCGGGTCGCGAAGGCCTCGCCGCTGCCCAGCCAGGCCGGCAGCATCAGCCGGGTCTGGGTCCAGGCGAAGATCCACGGGATCGCCCGCAGCGATTCGACGCCCCCTTCCTGACGGCGCTTGGCCGGCCGTGAGCCCAGCGGCAGACGGCCCAGCGCACCTTCGGGGGTGACCGCGCGGAAATACGGCACGAAGTCGGGGTCCTCGCGCACCACACCGACGTAGGCGCCGTAGGCGATGCCCGCCAGCCGGTCCATCTCCTCGCGCCATTCCGGTTGCGGGGCGGGCGGCGGCAACAGCGTCGCCTCGAGCACCGCGCAGGCGTAGATCTCCATCGAACGCAACGCGATGTCAGGCTGGCCGAACTTGAAGCGGATCATCTCGCCCTGTTCGGTGACGCGCAGGCTGCCGTTCACCGAGCCGGGCGGCTGCGACAGGATCGCCGCGTGGGCCGGACCGCCGCCACGCCCCACGGTGCCGCCACGGCCGTGGAACAGCGTCAGGTCGACGCCGTGACGCTGACAGACCGTGACTAGCGTTTCCTGGGCGCGGTACTGGGCCCAGGCGGCGGCCAGCTGACCGGCGTCCTTGGCCGAATCCGAATAGCCGATCATGACTTCCTGGCTGTCGCCGGCAAGCGTGCGGTAATCACGCAGCGACAGCAGCTGGTCGATCACCTCGCCGGCGCGATTCAAGTCGTCGAGGGTCTCGAACAACGGCGCGATCGGCAGACGCACGTCGCCGCCGACCTCTTTCATCAGCAGCGCCACGCTCAGCACGTCGGAGGGGTGACCGGCCATCGAGATGATATAGGTGCCCAGCGCTTCACGGTGTTCGTTGGCGATCACCCGGAAGGTGTCGATCACCTCGCGGGCCTCGCTGGAGCAGTCCCAGCGGCGCGGAATCAGCGGGCGCGGCGACATCAGCTCCTCGAGCAGGAACGTCTGGCGGCGGGCCTCGTCCCACTCCTGATAACGCCCCAGGCCAAGGTAATCGCTCAGCTCGTCGAAGACCTGGGAGTGGCGCGTCGATTCCTGGCGAATATCGAGCTTGGTCAACGACACGCCGAACACCGCCACGCGGCGCAGGGTGTCCAGCAGCACGCCGTTGGCGATGGTGTCGAGACCGACGTCGCACAGCGAGCGGTAGCAGGTCAACAGCGGCGCATAGAGCTGGTCGCGGGTCTCGATGATCGGCCCGCTGTCGTAGGGCGCGCCGTCGAGGCACGCCTGAGCCCAGTCGCGGGTCGCCTCGACTCGGGCGGTGAGCCGCTTGAGCAGTGCCCGGTAGGGTTCGGCCTCGTTGCCGACTTCGGCCTTGAGTGCGCTGTTGGCCTTCCACATCGACAGCTCGGCCCGCAACTGTTCGAGATCGCGCAGGTACAGGTCGGCGGCCATCCAGCGTCCCAGCAGCAGTACCTCGCGGGTGACCTTGGCGGTGACGTTGGGGTTGCCGTCGCGATCGCCGCCCATCCAGGAAGCGAAGCGCAGCGGCGCGGCGTCCAGCGGCAGGCGCTCGCCGGCGGACTCGAGCAGCAGGTTGTCGAGATCACGATGGAAATCGGGCACCGCCTGCCACAGCGAGTTCTCGATCACCGCGAAGCCCCACTTGGCCTCGTCCACCGGCGTGGGCCGTTCGTGACGGATCTCGTCGGTATGCCAGGCCTGGCTGATCAACTCCTGCAGGCGGCTTTGTATCCGCGAGGCCTTCTCGGGGTAATCGATGGCGCCTTCCATCGCGGTCAGGCAGTCGTCGATGGCGTCGTATTTCTGGATCAGCGTGCGCCGGATGACCTCGGTGGGGTGCGCGGTCAGCACCAGTTCGACCCGCATGCCGGCGAGCGTCTCGACCAGCTGGCGTGGGCCGTAGCCGGCGCGGTTGGCGCGGCCGAACAGCTCGTCGAGTACCGGCTGGAAGCCCGGCTTGTAATCCTCGACGCGACGAAACCGCGCGCGATAGTGCTGCTCGGCGATGTTGGCCAGGTTGAGAAACTGGTTGAAGGCGCGGGTCACCGGCAGCAGGTCGTGCTCGGGCAACGCCCGCAGGTACTCGATCAGCTCGCGCTGCGAGCCGCCTTCGCCCTGGCGGCCGGCCTTGGCCAGGCCGCGGATGGCCTCGATCTTGTCGACGAAGCCGGGTCCCAGGTCGTCGGCAATGGTATGCCCCAGGCAGTCGCCCAGCACGCGAACGTTGTCGCGCAGCGATTCGTGCAGATCGTCACTCATTGAGGCTCTCCTCGGTCGGGTTCTTTTCGCGGCGTTTGGCGTCTTCCCAGTGCCGGTCCATCTCCTCCAGCGAGGCACTGCCCGGGGCGTGGCCGTCTTCGGCCAGCCGCCATTCGACATGCCGGAAACGCCGCTCGAACTTGTCGTTGGTGGCGCGCAAGGCCTGCTCGGGGTCGGCCTTGAGTCGGCGGGCCAGGTTGGCCGCGGCGAACAGCAGGTCGCCGACCTCCTCGCGGGCCTGATCGGCGTCGTTCGCGGCCAGCGCCGCCTCGACCTCGGCGAGCTCCTCGCGGACCTTGGCGATCGCCCCCCGGGTATCCGGCCAGTCGAAGCCGACCCGTGCCGCCAGCTCGAGCAGGTCGTCGAGCGAATGGCGCGGCCGGGCATGGGTCGAACTCATCGCTGGGCTCCTTGAACGCCGCTGCGCAGGCGCTTGACGTCGATGACGTTGGGCAGTTGCTGGATGCGCGCGAAGATCCGCCCCAGCGATTCGAGGCCGTCGACCTCCAGGTTGATGGTCATGCGCGCGATGTTGTCGTCCCTGTCGGTGGCGGTGTTGACGCCCATCACGTTGACCTTGTCGTTGCTCAGCACGTGGGTCACGTCGCGCAGCAGGCCGGAACGATCCCAGGCCTCGATCTGCATCACCACCGGATACTGGGTACGCGCCTGGTCACCCCACTCGACATCGACGATGCGCCCCGGCTCCTCGCTGCGCAACTGCAGGATGTTGGGGCAATCCTGGCGGTGGATGGTCACCCCGCGCCCCTGGGTGATGTAACCGATGATCTGCTCGCCGGGCACCGGACGGCAGCAGTTGGCCATGCTGGTCTTGAGGTTGCCGACGCCGAGCACGGTGATACCCTCGCCCGGCGCCTTGGCCGAGCGCCTGGGCTTGGCCAGCAGCCGGTCGAGCTGCTCCTCGTCGTCGGTGTCGCCGAACAGTTGCTGGGCCTGATGCAATACCTGACCGATGCGCAGGTCGCCGGCGCCGATCGCCGCGTACATGTCGTCCGGGGTCTGATAGTTGACCGCGCTGGCCAGCGTCGCCAGGTCGAAGCCCTCGAGATCGAGCCGCCGAAACTCCTTCTCGAACAGTGCGCGGCCCTCGTCGAGATTCTGATCGCGCGCCTGGTGCTTGAACCATGACTGGATCTTGGCGCGCGCCCGCGAGGTCTTGACGAAGCCCAGATTGGGGTTGAGCCAGTCGCGGCTCGGGCCACCCTTGGTGGCGTTGAGGATCTCGACCTGTTGGCCGGTCTTGAGCCGATAGGTCAGCGGCACGATCCGCCCGTTGACCTTGGCGCCGCGACAGCGGTGGCCGATCTCGGTGTGCACGCGGTAGGCGAAGTCGATCGGCGTGGCCACTCGTGGCAGGTCGATGACATGCCCGTCGGGAGTGAACACGTAGATGCGATCCGGCGCCACGTCGCTCGACAGCCCCTCGCGCAGGTCGCCGATATCGCCGACCTCGTCCTGCCATTCGAGTACCTGACGCAGCCAGGCGATCTTCTCTTCGTAGCTGCGGCTCTTGCCGGCGACGTCGTGGCCCTTGTAGCGCCAGTGCGCGCAGACGCCGAGCTCGGCCTCCTCGTGCATGGCGAAGGTGCGTATCTGGATCTCCAGCACCTTGTTCTGCGGGCCGATCAGCGCGGTGTGCAGCGACTGGTAGCCGTTCTTCTTGGGATTGGCGATGTAGTCGTCGAACTCGTTGGGCACGTGATGCCAGCATGAATGGACGATGCCCAGCGCGGTGTAGCAATCAGCGACCTCGGGCACCAGGATGCGTACCGCGCGCACGTCGTACACCTCCGAGAAGTCGATGTGCTTGCGCTGCATCTTGCGCCAGATCGAATAGATGTGCTTGGCCCGGCCGGTGACGTCGTAGCGGGCGATGCCATGCTGGTCGAGCAGCGACTTGAGCGTGCCGACCACGTCCTGGATGTAATGGTCGCGATCGACGCGCTTCTCGGCGAGCAGCTTGGCGATCGCCTTGTAGTCCACTTCGTGCAGGTAGCGGAACGACAGGTCCTCGAGTTCCCACTTGAGATGGCCAACGCCCAGCCGGTGTGCCAGCGGCGCGTAGATGTCGAACACCTCGCGGGCCACGCGCAGCTGCTTGTCGCGCGGTGCATCCTTGACCTGGCGCAGCGCGCAGGTACGTTCGGCGATCTTGATCAGCGCGACGCGCACGTCGTCGATCATGGTCACCAGCATCTTGCGCAGGTTTTCCTGCTGATTGTGCTGCGAGAGCCCCTGGCTGGGCGTCTGCTGCTGGCTGATCGCGGCCATGTTGAGCACGCCGTCGATCAGCCTGGCGACGTCCGCGCCGAAGCGTTTCTCGACCGCCTCGAGGGCGATCAGTCCCTCGCGCACCGCGCGATACAGCACGGCCGCCTCGAGCACTTCCTGCTCGAGGCGCAGCTCGCCGAGGATATCGGCCATCTCCAGCCCGGTGCGGAAGCTCGAACCATCCTCGAGCCAGGCCTTGTGCGGCTTCTCGGCCTCGCCGGCGAGCCGGTCGGCCAGCTCGCAGGCCGCCCTCATGCCAGCGACGTCGCGCAGCGTCACGTCATCCTGCAGTCGCTCCAGCCAACGCGCGATGTCCACGCGCCCCTGGCCTGTCAGCGGCTGGTCTTCACGAACCTTGACCATCGCCTCGGGTTCCTCCCGTCGTTGTTCTGTTGCGTCTCAGCGTCGCCGAACCGGAATCGTCGGCTAGCGATGCATGGCGCGCCGCGCGTCACGCTCGACGAATACCAGCAACTCGCGATGCGTCGTCTGCACGGACGCGGCAGTGTTTTCCCGACAGACTCCTAGACGTCAGGCGCGAACAGGCCCGTCGACAGGTAGCGATCGCCTCGGTCGCAGACGATGAACGCGATCACCGCATTCTCGACCCGCTCGGCGATACGCAGCGCTCCGGCCAGCGCGCCGCCCGACGAGACGCCGGCGAAGATGCCTTCCTCGCGGGCCAGGCGGCGCATGTGCTGCTCGGCTTCGTGCTGGCCGATATCGAGTACAGTATCGACCCGCGAGGCGTCGAAAATGCTCGGCAGGTAGGCCTCGGGCCAGCGTCGAATACCGGCAATGCTCGCGCCGTCGGACGGCTGCAGACCGACGATCTGGACCTGCGGGGCGACCTCCTTGAAGTAACGCGACACGCCCATGATGGTGCCGGTGGTGCCCATCGCGCTGACGAAGTGGGTCAGCGTACCCTCGGTCTGGCGCCACAGCTCGGGGCCGGTGCCGCGATAGTGCGCCAGCGGATTGTCGGGATTGGCGAACTGGTTGAGCGGCTTGCCCTTGCCCTCGGCGACCATCCGCTCGGCCAGATCGCGGGCGCCTTCCATGCCCTGCCGCCTGGTCACCGTGATCAGCTCGGCGCCGTAGGCGGCCATCGCCTGCTTGCGCTCGCTGGAGGCGCTGTCGGGCATGATCAGCACCATCCGGTAGCCCTTGATCGCCGCAGCCATGGCCAGAGCGATGCCGGTATTGCCCGAAGTCGCCTCGATCAGCGTATCGCCGGGCTCGATCTCGCCGCGGGCCTCGGCCTCGCGAATCATCGACAAGGCGGGACGATCCTTGACCGAGCCCGCCGGGTTGTCGCCTTCCAGCTTGGCCAGCAGGGTGTTGTTGCGACCGGCGGTGATGCGCTGCAGGCGCACCAGCGGCGTATTGCCGACCGTGTCTTCGAGGGTGGGAAATTCCATCAACGCTTCCTTTGAGCCGTCGCCAGCGGCCGCGTCGCCTCCGACCCGAACCGCGGCGATAAAATTACTCGTATTATATCCTTGCGATACGGCACTGGACAGGCAGACTGATCGGCTATGGCATATTCTGCATCATGCCGTCAGCGAGAAGCCTCATGTCCTTGCGTCTTCGTCTGTGTCTCACCCTGCTGGTTGCGCCGCTACTGCTGTTGCTGCTGTTCGGCACCTGGCAACTACACCAGGACGCCGAGCAACGCCGCGCCGCGTTGACTGCGCGGCTGAGCGACAACCTCGCCCTGCTGCGCGACCCAGCGGCAGAGAAGGCGCCGGCCGAAGCCGACAGGCTGGCATTGCGCCTGCTGAGCCTCGATGAAGTGCGCGGGGTAACCGTGAGGGCTAACGACGGCCGGCCGGTCAATCAGGTCGGCGCGGTAGCGCCCGTGCCGGCAGGCTCGCCACGGGCGGGCCTGATCCGACATGCCGAGCGCTGGCATCTTCAGTTGCCGCTGACGTCGCCCGACAATACCCGCGCGCCGTTGTGGCTCGACTTGACGCTCCGCGACAGCGTGGTCGATCTACCCTACTATCGGCAACTGACCCAGTTCATGCTCGCCTGGCTGGCAACGGCATTGTTGCTTGGCGGGCTCTGCTTCCTGCTTTACCGGCGGTTGTTCGCCACTCTGGACGATCAACGTAACGCCCTGCAACGGCTTTATGCCGGCGACTATGCGTTCCGCCTGCGGCCCGGCGGCCCGCCCGAGCTGGCGACGACCAGCACCGCGATCAACGCATTCGGCGAATATCTCCAGGCCGCCCAGGAAGACATGCGACAACAAGTCGAACAGGCCACCGCCGATCTGCGCGAATCGATGGACACCATCGAGATCCAGAACATCGAGCTTGATGGCGCACGCCGCCGCGCGCTGGAAGCCAACCGCGTCAAGTCGCAGTTCCTCGCCAACATGAGCCACGAGATCCGCACGCCGCTCAACGGCATCATCGGCTTTTGCCGGCTGCTGGGGCGCAGCCAACTCGACGACCATCAGCGCGAATGGCTCAAGCACATCGAAATGGCCTCGACCAACTTGTTGTCGCTGATCAACGATATCCTCGATTTCTCGAAGATCGAAGCCGGCAAGCTTCGGCTCGCCTCGGTCGAACTGGACATGGCCGAACTGGTCGACGAGGTGCTCGTCCTGCAAGCCCCCGATGCCCAGCAGAAAGACCTTCAGCTGCTGAGCCTGGTCTACGACGATGTGCCCCGCGCCCTGCTCGGCGATCCGCTGCGCATCAAGCAGGTGCTCACCAATCTGGTGCACAATGCCGTGAAATTCACCGAGCGCGGCGAAGTGATCGTGCGCGTTCAGCTCGAGGAGTCGCTGGGCAACAAGGCCACGCTCAGCGTGAAGATCAGCGACACGGGACCGGGGCTGGCCGATGACGTGCGCCAGCAACTATTCCAGCCGTTCACCCAGAGCGCAACGGTCAGCACCAGCCGCGTCGGCGGTACCGGCCTGGGGCTGATGATCTGCAAGCAACTGGTCGAACAGATGGGGGGCACCATCGAGGCTGACACGCAGCCGGCAAAGGGTACGACCTTCAGCGTCTCGCTGCCCTTGCGGATCGCCCCGCGCGCCGTGCAACGGCCACCGGCCATTAATCTCGACGCCATGCACATCGCGATCCAAGAGCCGCATACGCTGACACGTCAGGCCCTCGCCCACCTGCTGCGCGGCTGGGGCGCCGAGGTCCAGGTGCTCAGCGCGCCAGTGACTGGCGAGGGGCTCGCCACGGGCACCCAGTTGCTCATCGCGGCCCTCGCCCAGGGCGGCCTGAGCGCTCAAGTGGCGCAGCTGCGCCATCAGCTCGGCGAGCGGCCCTGCCGCTTGCTGCTGCTGGTCAATGGCGAGCCGCAGAGCACGGATGAAGCGCTCACCCTGCCCCAAGGCGCCCGGTTGTTCTACAAACCCCTGACCCGGGCCCGCCTGGTCCAGGCGCTCAAGCCGCTGCTCGGCGATGCGCCTGCCGCCCTCTTGACCCATGCGTTCCCCGGCCAGGGGCACGACGTCCAGGGGCAGGGCATCGCCGAACAACACCACCACCAGCCCCGGGTATTGGCGGTGGACGACATCGAAACCAACCGTCTGCTGGTCGGCGAGCTGCTGGCCCAGCTCGGTGTTGACGGCGTGCTGGCTGAAAGCGGTGAAGAAGCGCTGGCGCTGGCCAGCGGCCAACGCTTCGACCTGGTACTGATGGATATCCGCATGCCGGGCATGAGCGGACTGGAGACGATGGCGGCGCTACGTCGCCTGGGCGGCGCCTGGAATCATTGTCCATTCGTCGCGCTGACCGCCCATGCGATGCCCGACGATTCGCAGGCGTTGATCGATGCCGGCATGCAGGCGGTGCTCACCAAGCCACTGGATACCGATGCGCTCGAGGACTTGCTCGCCAACTACCTGGGCCTGGTGCTGTCGACACCGACGCGGCATGCCGCGCCCATGCCCCGCGCCGACGACGAATTGCCGGTGGTCGATGAAGAACTGGGCGTGACCCTCGCCGGCGGGCGTCAGGAACTGGCCGAACGCATGCTGGAAGGACTGCTCGAGAGTCTCGACGCCAGCGAGGCCGAGCTGAGGGATAGCTACTCGGCCAACGACACGACGGCGTTTCTCGATGCCGTGCATCATCTCAACGGCGCCTGCCGCTACTGCGGCGTGCCACAACTGGCGTTGGTCGCCGAAGCCCTGGAATCGCGCCTGCGCGCCCAGGGCATCGAGGCGGTCGACGATGTCTTCACCACCCTGCTGCAGGCGATGCAGCGTCTGCGCGACTGGCGCGCCAGTCGTCGGCCCACGCCGGTCTAGCTCCAGCGTCCGTGCTCATGCGCATGGTCATCGTCCAGCGCCGCCACGAAACCGGCCTCGTAGCCGGCGATGGCCAGGCGTTTCATCTCGGCGACGGCCTCCTTGAGCCCCACGAACAGCGCACGAGCGATGATCGCATGGCCGATATTGAGCTCGGTGAGGCCGGGTATCGCGGCAATCGCCTCGACGTTGTGATAATTGAGACCGTGCCCGGCGTTGACCGTCAGGCCCAGTTCGAGGGCCAGCTCGGTGGCGGCCGCGACGCGCGTATGCTCGATGCGCGCGGTTTCGCCATGCGCTTCGGCATAGGCGCCGGTATGCAACTCGACGACCGGCGCGCCAGCCTCGAAAGCGGCGCGTATCTGGTCCGGCTCGGGGGCGATGAACAGCGATACCTCGCAACCGGCGGCGGCCAGCCGTTCGCAGGCCGCGGCGATCGGGGCACGTGAACCGACGACATCCAGCCCGCCCTCGGTGGTCAACTCTTCACGCTTTTCGGGTACCAGGCAAACATGCGCCGGGCGCACGCGTTCGGCAAGCGCAAGCATCTCCTCGGTGACCGCCATTTCCAGATTCATGCGCGTGTTGAGCATTTCGGCCAGGCGCAGCACATCAGCGTCCTGGATATGCCGCCGGTCCTCGCGCAGATGCAGGGTAATCCCGTCGGCGCCGGCCTGTTCGGCGAGCAGCGCAGCCTGGACCGGATCGGGATAGCGCGTGCCGCGCGCCTGGCGCAGGGTGGCGATATGGTCGATATTGACGCCGAGCAGGATCCGCGGGGGCTGCATGCTTGTCTCCTTGGTTGGGCTGAATCGGGGAAAAGTGCGCTCGATCAGTGTCGCCGACGCGCCGTCAGCTGTCGCATCAATTCGCGCGAACGCAACGGCGTCGACCCCAGCAGAGGCGCCAGAGCGGCCCGCGTCAACGACTTGGCGACCCCCGCCAGGCCCGGGCTCGCCCAGTCGCCCTGGGCGAGCAGACGCAAGGTGCGACCGTCGATACCCGATGGGTCATCGGCGAGCTGGAAGTGACGTTGCGCGACGCGATAGACATAGCGCGCCTGGGGATCCAGTTCGCGCTCGTCGAGATCGCGGAAGACCGGCTCGGCGTCGAGCGTCTCGAGCAGCGTGACTTCGAGCCGGCGCAGCGCCCCCGCGCGGCACGCAGGGGTCGGCAATTCGCCGAGTAGCGCCGAATAGAAGGCAAACACCTCGGCGGCGGGCAGCAGCGGCGGCAATAGCCGAGTCAACAGCTCGTTGGCGTACAGGCCGCACAACAGCCCCTCGCCCGCCAGCAGGCTTGCCGAACCGCCGGACTCCATCAATCGCAAACGCTTGAGGTCGTTATTGCCGCTCCAGGTGACATGCAGCGGCGCGAATGGCTGGAGTCGCGAACGACTCTTGCTGCCGGCGCGCTGCACGCCCTGGGCCACCGCGCGCACCCGGCCGTGTTCAAGGGTGAGCAGATCGACCAGCGCGCTGGTCTCGCGATAGGGGCGCTTGTGCAGCAGGTACGCCGGCTGAGGCTGCATCAAAAGCCGCCTTCAATACGTTCAAACCTCGTCGAGCGAAGGTCAGCGCCAGGCCCGCTCCCTGCGGGCCACTGCACTCCCCACATCCCTGTGGGTCGCAAAGCAAAAAATGTCGAGAGAGCGGAGTTTACTGAGGTGTAAATGAGCATATCGAGACACTTTTTTAACGCCGTATGGGCGAGCGCAGACAGGTTTGCGTTCAATCCAGGTTGTAGCCCAGGCTCTTGAGCGCCCGATCATCATCCGACCAGCCGCGCTTGACCTTGACCCACAGGTTGAGCATCACCTTGGCGCCGAAGGCGCGTTCCATGTCCAGGCGCGCCTCGCGGCCGATGCTCTTGATCCGCTCGCCGTTCTCGCCGATCAGAATCTTCTTCTGCCCCGGGCGCTCGACCAGCATCAGCGCGCTGATGTGGATGATCCGCTGCTCATCGCGAAACTCCTCGATCTCGACGGTCATCTGGTAGGGCAGCTCGTCGCCGAGCTGGCGCATGACTTTCTCGCGCACCAGTTCGGCGGCCAGAAAACGCTGGCTGCGGTCGGTGACCTGATCGTCGGGAAAATAGTGGATGCTTTCCGGCAGATGCTTGGCGACCTCGCCTTCCAGCTCGGCAACGTTGCTGCCGTGCTTGGCCGACAGCGGCAGGATCGCGGCGAACTCGCGCTTGGCCTGCAGCGTCTCGAGCCAGGGCAACAGATCGCGCTTGTCGCCCAGGCGATCGACCTTGTTGACCGCCAGGATCACCGGCGCCTTGACGTGGGTGAGCTTGTCCAGCACCACGTCGTCCTCGTCTGTCCAGCGGGTACGATCGATCAGCAAGACCACGCAGTCGACATCGCGCAACGCCTGAGTCGCCGCCTGGTTCATGAAGCGGTTGATCGCCTTGTTGCGATCCCTGGACTGGATATGCATGCCGGGCGTGTCGACATAGATGAACTGCGCGCCCTTGTCGGTCTTGATGCCCATTATCTGGTGGCGTGTGGTCTGCGGACGCCGCGAGGTGATCGAGATCTTCTGGCCGAGGATACGGTTCATCAAGGTCGACTTGCCGACGTTGGGACGGCCGACGATGGCGACGAATCCACAGGTCTGTTGGCTCATGGGCGGCCTCCTCGCGGGTCGAGCAGGGCCAGCGCTTTCTGTGCGGCTTCCTGCTCGGCATGACGGCGGCTCGATCCCACACCGCGTGTGAGATTGTCGAGCATGTCGATGTGACACTCCACGGTGAAGGTCTGGGCATGCGCCTCGCCCTCCACGCAGGTCACGTCATAGCGCGGCAGCGGCGCCTGACGCGCTTGCAGGAATTCCTGCAAGCGCGTCTTGGGGTCCTTCTGGGTGTCGAGCAGATCGAGCGACTCCAGGCGGGTGCCGTACCAGGCGAGGATTCGCGCCTTGACCGCATCCATGCCGGCATCCAGATAGATCGCGCCGATCACCGCCTCCATGGCGTCGGCGAGGATCGAGTCGCGCCGAAAGCCACCGCTTTTCATCTCGCCGGAGCCCAGACGAAGCTGTTCGCCGATTTCGAACTCACGGGCCAGCTCGGCCAACGTCTGGCCCTTGACCAGCCGCGCACGCAACCGTGAAAGCTGACCTTCGCGGGCCTGGGGGAAACGCTGGAACAGCGCCTCGCCGATGACGAAGTTGACGATCGAATCGCCCAGGAATTCCAGGCGCTCGTTGTTGTCCCCACCATAGCTGCGGTGGGTCAAGGCTAGCTCCAGCAAGCTTGCATCGCGGAAACGATAGCCGATACGGCGGCTGAAGGCATTGTGGGAATTGCTCACAAAACTGCTGCTCTCGATTGGGCTGGAAGACGTTGCGACACGAGCGCTCAAGGAATTAGTCGGACCGAGTCGAAACTCGGCAGGCCGCCGTCCCAATTCATCCATACGGCAAAGGCCTGGCCGACGATATTGGCCTGGGGCACGAAACCCCAGTAACGACTGTCGTTGGAATGATCGCGATTGTCGCCCATCACGAAATACTGGCCCGGCGGCACCGTGACCTCGCGCATCTGCGGGCCCGGATCGCGCGGGTTGTTGTAGAGCGCATGCTCGTGCTCGCCCAGCCATTCCCGGAATTCTAGCTCGCCCGGAGCGCCCTCGGGATTCTCGTCGACCAGCTCCTTGGGCACCGGTTCGCCGTTGATGTAGAGCTGCTTGCCTTCGTAGCGGATGCGATCCCCCGGCAACCCCACCACGCGCTTGATGAAATTGACCGAGGGGTCCTCAGGAAAGCGAAACACCATGACGTCGCCGCGTTGCGGCTCGCCCAGGTCGACGAACTCGGTATTGGTCACCGGTAGCCGCAAGCCGTAGGCAAACTTGTTGACCAGGATGAAATCGCCGATTTCCAGCGTCGGCCGCATCGAGCCCGAGGGGATCTGGAACGGCTCGGCCAGGAAACTGCGCAGCAACAACACCACCAGCAGCACCGGAAAGAACGAGCGGGCATAGTCGACCGGCCAGGGCTCGCGAGCGAGCTTGCGCCGGGTGCCGTCATCCAGTGTGGCGCCGTTCGCCGACTCTACCGACGCCAGCCGCGCCAGGCGTCGACGCCGCCACCAGGTGACGTCCAGCAGCCATACCAATCCCGTGACGGCCACGGCCACCACCAGCAGTAGCGAAAAGTCCATGCGTGATCAGTTCCTAGTCGTTGACCTTGAGTACGGCGAGGAAGGCATCCTGGGGAATTTCCACGCGCCCCACCTGCTTCATGCGTTTCTTGCCGGCCTTCTGCTTCTCGAGCAGCTTCTTCTTGCGGCTCACGTCGCCGCCGTAACACTTGGCGGTCACGTTCTTGCGCAGCGCCTTGACCGTCGAGCGCGCCACCACCTGACTGCCGATCGTCGCCTGGATCGCCACGTCGAACATCTGCCGCGGAATCAGCTCCTTCATCTTCTCGACCAACGCACGGCCGCGCCCCTGGGCGTGATCGCGATGAATGATCGCCGCCAGCGCGTCGACCTTGTCGCCGTTGATCAGCACGTCGAGGCGCACCAGCTTGGCAACCTGGAAGCGCTCGAAGCTGTAATCCAGAGAAGCGTAACCCTTGGAAATCGACTTGAGGCGATCGAAGAAGTCCATCACCACTTCGGACATCGGCAGTTCATAGACCAGCTGGATCTGATTGCCCAGGAACTGCATGTCGAGCTGCACGCCACGGCGCTGCTCGCATTCGGCGATCACGTTGCCGACGAATTCCTGCGGCACCAGCATGCTGGCACGCACGATCGGCTCGCGCATCTCATCGACGCTGGCCATGTCGGGCAGCTTCGAGGGGTTGGCAACGTAGCGCAACTCGCCGTCGTTCATCGCCAGCTCATAGACCACCGTCGGTGCAGTGGTCAGCAGATCCAGGTCGTATTCGCGCTCGAGCCGCTCCTGGATGATCTCCATGTGCAGCGTACCCAGGAAACCGACCCGAAAGCCGAAGCCCAGCGCGTCGGAGTTCTCCGGCTCGTAATCCAGCGAGGCATCATTGAGCGCCAGCTTTTCGAGCGCGTCGCGAAACTCCTCGTAGTCGTCGGAGCTGACCGGGAACATGCCCGCGTAGACTTGCGGCTTGACCTTCTGGAAACCCGGCAGGCGCGGCGTGTCCGGCGTCCTGGCATGGGTGATGGTGTCGCCGACCGGCGCACCGTGGATGTCCTTGATGCCGGCCACCACGAAGCCCACCTCACCGGCACGCAGGACGCCGGTCTGCTTGCGCTTGGGCGTGAAGATACCCACCTCGGTGGCTTCCCAATCGCGTCCGGTGGACTTCATGCGGATCTTGTCACCCTTCTTCAGGGTACCGTCGAACAGCCGGATCAACGACACCACACCCAGATAGTTGTCGAACCAGGAATCGATGATCAGCGCCTGCAACGGCCCTTGCGAATCGCCCCTGGGGGGCGGGATGTCGCACACCAGGCGTTCCAGCAGCGCTTCCATGCCGATTCCGGTCTTGGCCGAGACCTGGCAGGCATCGGCGGCATCCAGGCCGATAATCTCCTCGATCTCCTGGGCGACGCGATCCGGATCGGCCTGGGGCAGATCGATCTTGTTGAGCACCGGCAACACTTCGAGATCCTGGGTGATCGCGGTGTAGCAGTTGGCCACCGATTGGGCCTCGACCCCCTGGGCGGCATCGACCACCAGCAGCGCTCCTTCGCAGGCGTACAGCGAGCGCGACACTTCATAGGAAAAGTCGACGTGGCCGGGGGTATCGATGAAATTGAGCTGGTAGGTCTCGCCATTTTCGGCGATGTAATCCAGCGTGACCGACTGTGCCTTGATGGTGATGCCGCGCTCGCGCTCCAGATCCATCGAGTCGAGCACCTGCTCCTTGAGCTCGCGCTCGCTCAATCCGCCACACAGCTGAATAATGCGATCGGCCAGCGTGGACTTGCCATGGTCAATGTGGGCGATGATCGAGAAGTTGCGTATATGACTGATTTCTCTGTGGTTCTCGTTGCTGCTCATTAAGCCCGATCCGGTTTCATGAACACACCTGAGTGCGCGACGAGAGTGTCGCAGTCGGCATGTCGAAATGTCTGGCTGGCATTGTACCGGCAAGGTCACGGCAAGGACAGCGAAGCGCAGGCGCCCGACGCACAACGGGGCCCCGTGGGGCCCCGCTCATTCACTGACGAGCGACGCGCTCTCGCCTCATTCCGCGTCGTCGTTGCCCAGCCGCAGCGCCACGAACAGCGAACGGCCGTCGCGCATCAGACGCACCGGAACCACGCGATCCTTGCCGACCTGGCCAATGACCTCGGCCAACTGTTGCGGTGATTCGATGGGTTTCTGATCCAGCGAAACGATCACGTCACCGGGCTTGAAACCGGCCGCCGCCGCCGCACCGGACGGATCGATGTCGACGATACGCACCCCGCTATCGATGCCTAGCTGCTTGAGCTGGTTGCTCTCCAGCGCGCTGACCACAACGCCCAGGCGGCTCTGTGAATCGTCGCCCTGGGCGCCACCGGCCAGCGCCTGCTGCTCTTCGGGCCAATCGCCGACGGTGACCGCCTTGGTCAGCTGCTCACCGTTGCGCAACAGCTCGAGCTCGACCTTTCCGCCCGGAGCGATCTTGCCGATCAGGCGCGGCAGCGTGGTCGACTGATCGACCTTCTGGCCATCCACGGCGACGATGATGTCGCCCGCCTGCAGGCCGGCCTTGGCTGCCGGTGCGCCCTCGGCGACATCGGCGATCAAGGCCCCGCGCGGGCCGTCGAGCCCGAACGACTCAGCCAGATCACGCGATACCGGCTGAATCACCACGCCCAGCCAGCCGCGACTCACCTGACCGCTTTCGCGCAGCTGATCGGCGATGTCCATCGCCACGCTGATCGGGATCGCGAAAGACAGACCCATGAAGCCGCCGCTGCGGGTGAAGATCTGCGAGTTGATGCCGACCACTTCCCCCTCGAGGTTGAACAGCGGCCCCCCGGAATTGCCCGGGTTGATCGCCACGTCGGTCTGGATGAACGGCACATAGGCATCTGAGGGCAGCGTGCGATCGATGGCGCTGACGATACCCGCCGTCACCGAATGATCGAAGCCGAACGGCGAACCGATGGCGGCAACCCACTCGCCGACCTCGAGCTGCTCGGAGTTGCCGATATTGAGCGTCGGCAGGTTGTCGGCATCGACCTTGAGCAGCGCCACGTCGGTCTTCTTGTCGGCGCCGACCAGCTTGGCCTTGAGTTCCCGGCGATCATTGAGGCGCACCATGATCTCATCGGCGCCATTGACCACGTGCGCATTGGTCAGGATGTAGCCATCCTCGCCGATGATGAATCCGGAGCCCAGCGAACGGCGCTCCTCGGAGCCTCCGCCGTTACCGCCGGGAGGGCCGAAGGGGATCTGATCGCCAAAGAAGCGCCGAAAGATTTCCGGAACCTCCTGCTGACCCTGGCCGCCCCAGGGCCCCATGCTGGTACGCTGCACCTCGCGGGTCGTGGAGATATTGACGACCCCGGGAGCGGCCTGCTTGACCAGCTGGGTGAAATCGGGCAGATCCTGGGACTGCGCCGCCTGCGCCTGCAGCGTGACGACGGCCAGCATGACCATCAGCCACATGGAGAGCTGTCGTGTAATGCGTTGCATCGGGAACTCCTGTGTCATGGTTCTGGAGCGGGCGCTCCGTTGGTCGGGGGCAAGTACCGAGAGTGACATGCATGCACCCGAACCGTTTGATAGCGACCCGGGGCAAGAGTTCAGCGGGATCAGTGAAATCGGCAGCCGGCCGTTGACAGACCCGTTCCATGCCGCCCCGTGCAGCCCCCTCACGGCGTTGCCGATCGTGGCTGGGACGCGACGGCAGGACGGTACTCGACTTGCGCGGCCACACGCCGCAGCACCTCGGGCGGGACCTCACCCATCACCACCACCTGGTAGATGCGCCCGGCGACACGCAGGTGGCGTACGGCGGCGTACGACACACCCAGGCGGTGCAGCCCGGGAGTGAGTGCCCGGTCAGGCGTTGCCAGCGGTTCGATGAAGACGCTGAAGCTCGCCAGGCCATCGCTATACAGGCGATGACCCAGTGGCAGCGAATCGATGCTCGATGCCTGCGGCAATGCCAGGGAACGATAACCGGTCGGCAACCAGCCGAGCTGCCAGGGTTGCGGCGGCACTTCGGTCGAAGCGTCGAACGCGACAGCGCCTTCATAGAGCGTCGGCTGGTCGAGCTCGGTCATCTGGAAAGTTTCGATGATCTGCCCGTCGGCATCTATCAATACTCGTTTGAGCGGCAGCCCCGTCGACCGGTCGAGCCATAGCCGATGGCCGTAGCGCAGGCTGTCGAGCGGCTCGATATCCAGGCGGACACTCGGCCGCCCGGCAATCCGCGACTCGCCGCCCAGCGACACGCGGTAATGATTGTCGATGATCGGCAGGCTCGCCGACGGCGAAACGCCACCGACAGCCAGCCCCGAGAGGCTGTCTCGGGCGATGCGCCCATGGCCTTCGTAGACCACCGCCGGACCGTCGAGATAGCTGGCCGCCTCGCGCTCGACGCCGTCGCGGATCGCGCGGGAGAGCGCCAGGGTGCGCACTCCGTCGCCGCTGATGCGCACGCCGCGCGCCTGAAAAAGATAGCAGCGACTGGCCCACAGGCTACGTTCCAGCCAGCCGATGGGCGATGCGGGAGTCTCCAGCCGATCCAACTGCCGGCAATCGAAGCCGCCCGACGACTTCTCGTCGGACACAGCGAGGCCGCTGGACAACAGGTAGACGACGGCCATCAAGGCCGCCGATATATAGGGTGCTCTCTTCGACGTGCGCATCACCGCGGGCTCATCGGCTCCTGGGCAGAAGCGCGCAGCAACGGCATCCAGGGCTCGCCGGAGCGATAGGCCGCGCCTTGCGCATGACGTTCAAGATAGGTCTGCAGCAGACGTGCCTGCTCGATATCGCCACGCTGCGATTGACGCTGGCTGGGTGCCATGAACATCGGCGCCCCCAGGTCGGCGCCCACCGTCATCACGCCACTGTTGCCGCCACCGAACGAAGGATACAGCCCTGACAGGCTGGTCGGCGCATCGACGTCCAGCGGCGCACTGGCCAGGGAGGCACCGTTCCCGCCGGTTGCGACCCCACTGCCCGACGCTGTCTGACGGGTGAGTTCGTCAGGCGCAGCCGGATTGAGACTGTTGTAGACCTGGACGCCCGAGATCACCAGTACCGACACCGTGGCTGCCACCGCGGCGCTGCCCGAAAACGACAAGCCGCCATGACGCCTGGCCACGACGGACTCGCCAGGCGTGGGGACCGGCTCGTCGGCGATCCGCGCGATTATTCCCGCCGACAGATCGACCTGCATCGCGACGCCATGCTCGCGGCGCATAAGGCTGCGTGCCAGATGATAGCGACGCCAGACGTCGGCTGTTTCGGGAGAATCGTCGAGCGACTTGAGCGCGCGGCGCAGCTCGAGTTCATCGCCTTCGTTGTCCATCAACGCGGACAGCGATTCCCGTAATTTGTCATTCATCTCACACCCCCACAGTCGACAAGGCATAAGGCCGGCAATCGACCCGCCTGCAGGTCCCGAACTGACGGAAACATCCGACCCCATGCCCAGACGCCGCCACTTTCATGATGTCTTGCATCGCAGCGGCGTACGAACACCCACTGAGACGCCATTGAGCGCGGACAGTTCAGCCGCGGACGGTAGAATTTCGTCAACCGCTCACTGTTGAACCACGTCCTGGTTGCGCGGATTCTCGAGCAGTGGCTGGATATGCCGGTCCACTGCCTCGCGCGCGCGGAATATCCGCGAGCGCACCGTGCCCACCGGACACTGCATGATATTGGCGATGTCCTCGTAGGACAGGCCATCGAGTTCGCGCAGCGTGATCGCCGTACGCAGATCCTCCGGCAACCGCTCGATCGCCTCGAATACCGCCGCCTCGAGCTGATCGCGGGCGATCGACGCCTCGGGCGTCTCGATGTCGGACAGCCGGCCGCTGTGGTCGACGACCTCGGCATCGCTGATGTCCAGATCGCTGCCCGGCGGACGGCGCCCCTTGGACACCAGATGATTCTTGGCGGTATTGATGGCGATCCGGTACATCCAGGTATAGAAGGCACTCTCCGAACGAAAGTTGGCCAATGCCCGGTAGGCCTTGATGAAGGCCTCCTGGGCCACGTCGTTCACTTCGGCATGATCGTGTACGTAGCGGCTGATCAGGCCAATGATCTTGTGCTGGTATTTCTTGACCAGCAGATCGAAAGCCCGGTTATCGCCTCGCTGGGCGCGCTCGACAAGCTGCTGGTCGGTTTCCCGGTTGGCCATTCAGTGCCTCTCCAGGCGCGCATCGACGATGAGCGGATCCGATGGTAAGCAACACGGCAAGGCCATGGCGCAATTACGATTCATTGATTCAACCTGGGGCTGGATAGCGATTTAGCGTCTCAGTGTTCCTGTTTATGGGACCCGCATCAAGATAGCGCGATTTTTTTGCACGATTGGCAGCCCGTCACAGGGCTCGACGATCATCACGGCGTTGATTTCAGCGCGCCAGCCGGGCGATAGTAGGCGCTTTCCCCTTGCCGACCGAATCGCAGGTAGCTGAATGTCCCAGCAGCAGGTTAACAATCTCAACGTCCTGTCCCAGGATGTCCTGATCACGCCCGACGCCCTGAAACAGGAAATTCCCCTCTCCCCGAGTTCCGAAAAGACCATCATCGAGGGACGCCAGACCATCCAGCGGATCCTCGACGGCGATGACCCTCGCTTGATCGTGGTGGTCGGCCCTTGCTCGATTCACGACGTCGAGGCCGCTCGCGACTATGCTCGTCGCCTGCGCAAGCTTGCCGACGAGGTCAGCGACAGCCTGTATATCGTGATGCGCGTCTATTTCGAGAAACCGCGCACCACGGTCGGCTGGAAGGGGCTGATCAACGATCCACACCTCAACGGCTCATTCGAGATCGAGGAGGGCCTGCATATCGCCCGTCGCCTGCTCGTCGAGTTGACCGAAATGGGGCTGCCGCTGGCCACCGAGGCGCTCGATCCGATCTCGCCGCAGTATCTTCAGGATTGCATCAGCTGGTCGGCGGTCGGCGCGCGCACCACCGAATCGCAGACGCATCGTGAAATGGCCTCGGGGCTGTCGAGCCCGGTGGGCTTCAAGAACGGCACCGACGGCAGCCTCGACGTCGCGGTCAACGCGCTCAAGTCGGTCGCCCATCCGCACAATTTTCTGGGCATCGACCAGGCCGGCCAGGTCGCGGTGATACGCACCCGCGGCAATGCCTATGGGCATGTCGTGCTGCGCGGCGGCAACGGCAAGCCCAACTACGACAGCGTCAGCGTCGCGCTGGCCGAGCAGGAACTGACCAAGGCCGGCGTCACCGCCAATATCATGATCGACTGCTCGCATGCCAATTCCAACAAGGACCCGGCGCTGCAGTCGCTGGTGATGGAAAACGTCACCAACCAGATCCTCGAAGGCAATCGCTCGATCATCGGCCTGATGGTCGAGTCGCACATCGGCTGGGGCAGCCAGCAGATTCCCGACGACATCACACAGCTCGAATATGGCGTGTCGATCACCGATGCCTGTATCGACTGGCCGACCACCGAAGACACCTTCAAGCGCATGGATGACAAGCTCAAGCCGGTCCTCGCCGCGCGTCGCGACAAGCGCAGCTGAGGGTAACTCCGTCAATCTCCCCTGCACCAAAAAACACCGGGGTCTGCGTCGAGCGGCCCCGCTGGCTATCCGCTCGGTCTTTCAGCTGTCACTCTGCGCAATCAGGCACTTGGCTGGCCATCGATCTCGCGACGAAAAGGCGGCAGCGAATCGAGCAGTGCCTGTCCATAGCGGCGAGTCAGCACGCGTCGGTCGAGCAACGTGATGCGCCCCTCGTCGGCTTCCTTGCGAATCAGCCGCCCGCAGGCCTGAACCAGCTTGATCGAAGCATCGGGCACCGAGATACGCATGAACGGATTGCCGCCGCGGCTCTCGATCCACTCCGCCAGCGTCGCGCCGACCGGGTCGTCGGGCACCGCGAACGGCAGCCGGGTGATCACCACATGGGTCAGGTAGTGTCCTGGCAGATCGATACCCTCGGCAAAGCTCGCCAGACCGAAGATGATGCTGCCCTCGCCGGCATCGACGCGCTTGCGATGGCGATCGATCAGCTCACGCTTGGGCAGCCGGTCCTGGGCCAGCACGCGCTGGGCCAGCGCCTCGGGCAAGGCCTTCTCGACGGCGCGCAGCTGGGCCCGTGACGAGAACAGCATGAGCACCGCCTCGCGCTCGCCGAGCGCGGCGATGAACTCGCCGATCGCTCGTTCGTGGGCCTCGCGATTGCTCGGGTCGACCGCCTCGCGGGGCACGCTGAGCACCGCCCGGGAATAATCGAACGGACTCGGCAGGCGCTGGTAACGATAGCGATTGGCCAGCCCGGCGCGCTCCTGCAGGCGCTCGAAGCGCCCCAGCGCGGTCAGCGTCGCCGAGGTCACCACCGCCCCGTAGCAACTGCCCCACAGGTAGCGCGCCAGGGTTTCCGCCGCCGACACCGGGCTCGCCGAGAAGGTCAGTTCGCTCTCGCCGCCCTGCTGATCGAAGGTCAACCAACGCGCCTGCGGCGGTTCGCCCTCGCTGTCGTCGGCGGCCATCGCCTGCCACAGCGCATGCGCCTCGAGCGCGCGTCCGTGCAGTAGCGCCACCAGCGGCAACCAGGGCTCGGCCTGCTCGCGCTCGAGCCCGGTGGCCGTGTCGGGATCGAGACTCTCGCGCAGGATGTCGGACATCGTCTCGAGATTGCGCGACAGCTCGGCGAACGGCGTGACCAGCGCCGTGGCCGTCTCGCGCAGGGCCTGGGGCGCACGGCCCATGGCGAAGCGGTGATGGCGCGTGTCGTCGCCGGCGCCATTGGGCAATTCGGCCAGGCTGTGGCCCAGCGCATAGGCCTCGCCGAGGCGCGGCTCGAGCGCGGCGATCGACTCGGGAAAACCGGCCAGCAACCGCGCCAGGGTCGGCTGCACCGCCAGCGCGGCATTCAATTCGGTCAGCGACTTCTTGAGCGTGCGCAGCCAGCGCAGCGTGGCGTTGACGCCAAAGCGGTGATAGAAGTGCTCGAGCGCCTTGTCGGGCAGATGATGGCCTTCGTCGAAGACGTAGATGCAGTCCTTGGGCGGCGGCAGCACCACCCCGCCGCCCAGCGACAGATCGGCGAGCACCAGGTCGTGGTTGGCGACGATCACGTCGGCCTGGTCGAGATGCCGACGGGCGCGGAAGAACGCGCAGGCGCTGAAGTGGCCGCAGCGCCGGTTGGTGCACTGGCGGTGATCGGTGGTCAGCTTGCGCCAGCTGGCGTCCTCGATGGCCACCGGCCAGCTGTCGCGATCGCCCTCCCAGCGGCCGGTGCCGTAGGCCTCGGCAAGCTCCTGCACCAGGCCGTGGAAGTCGTCGCCGTCGCGCGATTCCAGGGCCTGCTCGAACAGCGAGTAGGTCGGGTTGTCCTCGACGCCGTCGAGTACCTGATCGAGCTTGGCGACGCAGAGATAGCGCCCGCGCCCCTTGGCCAGGGCGTAGTCGAACTGCAGGCCACTATGTTGCTTGAGTGCCGGCAGGTCCTGATGAAGGACCTGCTCCTGCAGCGCCACCGTGGCGGTCGAGACCACCAGCCGCTTGCCGCGGGCCTGGGCCACCGGCAACGCCGACAACAGATAGGCCAGCGTCTTGCCGGTGCCGGTGCCAGCCTCGAGCACGCAGACGTGCTCGTGGGAGATCCTACGCCCGCTGTCGTCGGCCTCGATGCCGGCCAGGGTACGCGCAATCTCGGCGATCATCAGCCGCTGGCCGTAGCGCGGGGTCAGCTCGAGGCCCTCGAGGACCCGGCGATAGGCGGCCTGGATCTCGTCCTTCAGGGGCTCGTCGAGCATCGATCGATCCTTTCAATACCTGCGCCAGCCCTACAACAGCCCTTCGGGCGGATGCTCACAAGGCAGCTTGTCATTGATGTAGCGCTCGATCTCGGGCAGCGAGAAGGCGTCCTCCTCACCGACGAAACTGATCGACACGCCCTTGGCGCCGGCACGACCGGTACGCCCGATGCGATGCACGTAGTCCTCGGGGTCTTCGGGCAGGGTGTAGTTGATGACGTGACTGACGTCATCGATATGGATGCCGCGCCCGGCGACGTCGGTCGCCACCAGCACCGTCAGCTCGCCCTCGCGGAAGCGTTCCAGGGTCTTGATGCGCTGATTCTGCGGCACGTCGCCGGACAGCATGGCGACATCGACGCCGGCCTTGCGCAGCAGTTCGTCGAGCTTGCGCACCAGGTCGCGGCGGTTGCCGAACACCATGACTCGCTCGAAGGATTCCTGCTTGAGCAGATTGACCAGCAACCGCTGCTTGTCGTCGTCGCTGACCAGATAGACGCGCTGATCGATGTCGGCGGCATTGTCGACGGTGACCTCGATCTCGACGTGCGCCGGCTGATGCGTCCACTGGCTGGCCAGGTTGAGGATGTCTTCGGTGAAGGTCGCCGAGAACAGGAAGGTCTGGCGCTCCTCGGTCTTGGGCGTATGGCGAATGATCCGCTTGACGTCGGGGATGAAGCCCATCGACAGCATGCGATCCGCCTCGTCGAGCACTAGCACTTCGGTCTGACTGAGATCGACGTCGCGCTTCTCGTGAAAGTCGAGCAGCCGACCCGGCGTGGCGATCAGCAGGTCGACCTTCCTGGCCAGCTGTTCGCGCTGCTTCTGGTAGTCCATGCCACCGACCACGCTGGCGATATTCAGCGAGGTGAAGCGGGCCAGTGCCTTGGCGTCCTTCTCGATCTGCAGCGCCAGTTCGCGGGTCGGCGCGACGATCAGCGCCCGCGGCGTACCCGGTTTCTGGCCGTCCGGCGCCGGTTCCTCGAGAAAATAGGTCAGCGCGGCGATCAGGAAAGCCGCGGTCTTGCCGGTGCCGGTCTGGGCCTTGCCGACCACATCGCCGCCCAGCAGGGTCTGGCTGAGTGCTTCAGCCTGAATCGGCGTGCAATACTCGAAGCCCAGCGCATGGATCGCCCGCATCAACGGCAGCGGCAGGTCGAAGTCGTGGAAGCGCCACTTGCCGGCGACCGGCGGCACCTGAAACTGGCGCAGATCCCAGCTGGACTGCGATTTGCGCGGCTTGCGGCGGCGACGCTTGGGCTTGCGGTTCTGGGCCGGTGCGGCTGTCTTTTCCGACTCACTCATAGGCTTGCAGTTCTGTTCCGGTTCGATGGGAAGTAGTCAAGGCGCCATTGTACCAGCCCTTGGCAACAAGAGCCCGTCACGCATATCGCGAGTCAGCCTGTCGGCAGCCGGCCAGGAACTGGTAGAATCCACGCAGGCACGATTCAGGAAACCGCCCTACATGACGCGCAAGAAGAAGACTCGCTCGCTGGCCGACAAGGTGACCATCCGTACCGGCAAGCGCAAGGATTATCGCCGCTGGCGCCACGACAATCCCGACGAGGTCGTCTCGTCGCGCCGCTTCACCGCGAAGAAACGCCAGCAGCGCAAGCTTCAGGCTGCGCGCAAGCTGGCCCGCCAGCAACAGGCGGGCAAGCTCGATCTTCATGCGCGCGATGGCGACGCGCCGAAGGGAGACACATGATGCGCCTGGTGTCCTTCAACATCAACGGGCTGCGCGCGCGCCTGCATCAGCTCGAAGCGCTGATCGAAAGCCACCGCCCGGCGGTGATCGGCCTGCAGGAAACCAAGGTCCACGACGACGAGTTTCCGTTCGAGGCCGTCCACGCGCTGGGTTACCATGTCTATTACCATGGCCAGAAGGGCCATTACGGGGTCGCCCTGCTGTGCCGGCGCGAACCCGAGGAGGTCTTCTACGGCCTGCCCGACGATGGCGAGGATGCCCAGCGGCGCTTGATCGGCGCCCGCCTGATCGGCGATGACGGCGAGGCACTGATCGTCTGGAACGGCTATTTTCCGCAGGGCGAGAACGTCGCGCATCCGGTCAAGTATCCGCACAAGCGCGCCTTCTACGCCAAGCTCAGCGAGCATCTCGAGCGGGACTTCCGCCCCGATCAGCGGCTCGCGCTGATGGGCGATTTCAATATCTCGCCCGAGGACAGCGACATCGGCATCGGCGAGCCCAACCGCAAGCGCTGGCTGCGCGAAGGCAAGACCAGCTTCCAGCCCGAAGAGCGCGAATGGCTCAAGCGCCTCAAGACATGGGGTCTGGACGACGGCTACCGGCTCTGCCACCCCGAGGATGGCGATACCTTCAGCTGGTTCGACTACCGCTCGCGCGGCTTCGAACGCGATCCCAAGCGCGGCCTGCGCATCGATTACATCTTGCTCACCAAGCCGCTCGCCGAGCGGGTCCGTGACGCCGGCATCGACTATCCGTTGCGCGGCATGACCCGACCGTCGGATCACGCGCCGGTGTGGCTGGAGCTGGACCTGGCGGGCTTCCCGTCGCCCGGCTAATCCGACGCTGATTGCTTCGCACTTGCCACCCCGACGCCAGCGTTGCTGCTTTCAAGCGAATCCAGCCATGCCCCGGCCTGCTGGGCGCCCGCCTGGCGGGCCGCCTCGAAGGCCGCCCGGGCGGCATCGCGATCGCCCTGCTCGAGTGCCGCCACACCTTCCAGCAGCCAGTCGCGGGGTGTCGCCCCGCCGGCCTGGCGCGCCCGGCGCAGCGCCTCGATGGCCGTTCCCCAGCGCCCCCAGGCGTAGGCCAGTTCACCCAGTTGACGCCAATCCTCGCTCTCCTGGCTACGCTCGCTGACCGCGCGCCAGGCCTGGAGCGCCGCGTCACGATTGCGCGCCGCGCTCCAGGCCTGAGCCAATAGCCGGCGATTGGCCAGACTCTCTTGCAGCCGTCCATCGGCCAGCGCCCGCTCGAGATGTTCGGCAGCGCGCGCCGGGGTGCCGCCGGCCATGTGCAGCTGAATCAGTTGGCGCAGGGCGGCTTCGCCCTGCAACGCGCCACGCCGCCAGCCGGCTTCCCAGATTGCCGCGGCGCGGCCGGGCTGGTCGAGCCGCTGAGCCAGCCCCGCGGCTCGCCGCCAGGTATCCGCCGACACCTCGGCGCCGGCGAGCAAGGCATCGAGACTCGCCAGGGCTTGATCCTCGCGCCCCGCGCGCTGGTAGATGCTCGCGGCGAGCTGCAGATACCGGTCATTCGCGACATTGCCCTCGCCACGCGCGCGATCGACCCACTTGGCCGCCGTGTCCCAGCGCTCGAGCTGCGCCAAGCCCTGCGCCATCAGCCAGCGATCGTCATCGCCCGCGGCGTCACCCTGCTCCAGCCACTGCCCGAGCAGCTCGACGCCGCGCGCGGTCTGGCCGGCGCGCAACCGCAACCGCGCCTCCCGGCGCAGCCAGCGGCGACGATATTCGCGCTCGATGCCGTCAAGCCCTCGCGCCCGGCTCAGCAGCTCGGCCGCGGCAAGCGGATCGTCACGACGCAGTTCGGCATTCGCGGCGATCTGCAGAAACAGCGCCCGTGCCCAGCGATCGGCCGCATTGCCGCCTTGCAGTCGCTGTGCAGCGGCGCGGGCATCGTCGGCCAGCGCCGCGGGATCGCCCGCGTCGAGACGCGACTGCATGCGCTCGAGACTCGCCACCATATCCGGGCGCAGCGCCGGTGCCGCCCAGGTCTGGCTGATCAGCGTCAACGACAGCAAGCCGGCGAGCAATACAGTGGCGGAGTTGAACCAGCGCGCATCCATCGTGACTATCCTGTGAGCCGGAATACCAGACGTTGACGTGCCTCGCGCGGCGACGCGGACTCGGGGAACTGCCAGCGCGAGATCGCCCGCAGCGCTGCCCGCTCGAAGACGTTGCGTGGCTCGGCGTCGGTTACCCGCAGCGAATCGCTGTCGACGCTGCCGTCGGGAAGAATCGTGAAGCGCACCTCGACATAGCCTTCCAGGCCGCGTCGCTGCGCACGCGCGGGATACTCCGGCGGCACCTTGCGCGTCGGCTGCGGCGAGCTCACCGGCCCCGATGCGCCGGTCGGCGCCTGGGCGCTGTCCTGCGCGCTCCGCTGGGAAGCCTCGCTGGCACTCGCGTCGGCCTCGGCGACCCGCTCGGGTGCGGGTTCGGGCTTAGGCGCCGGTTCGGGCTTAGGCGTCGGCTCGGGCTCGGGCTCGGGCTCGGGCTGCTCGGCCGTCAGTTCCGGCAACTTCTCGTCCAGCGGCACCTCGGGCGCCTCCATCGCCGGCACCTCGGGCGTCGGAATGGCAACCGGACTGCTCGGGCTCGGCGCCGGCAACGGCGCGGGCGGTGGCGGCGGTGCCTGGGCGGGCGGCGCGGGCGCCGCCTGGGCCGGTACCGGAGCGTTGTCCCGGGACTGCGACCGGGGCGCCTCGACCATCGACATCGAGAGCGGCTTTTCGATCTCGGGGCGATCGTCGACCGGGGGCGTGACCAGCAGCGCCAGCAACGTCAACAGCACCAGCGTCAGCAGTACGCCACCCAGCGAACCGAGCAGGTGCCGCATCAGGGGTCGCCTCGCGTCGCCGCCACCGCCAGATTGTCGACGCCGGCCTCGCGGATGCGATCCATGACCTCGATCAGCAGCCCGGTGGTGGATTCGCGATCGGCCTGCACCACGACGCCGCCACGATCGCTGACCAATCCGGCCACCGCGCTACCGACGCGACGCACGTCGACCGGCTCGCCATCGACCCACACCGCACCCTCCGGGGTGATGGCCACCATCACCTGGGCATCGGGACGCGCGCTGGCGGTCGACGACTCGGGACGCTCGATCTCGACGCCGCTTTCCTTGGTAAAGCTGGTGGTGACGATGAAGAAGATCAACATGATGAACACCACGTCGAGCATCGGCGTCAGGTTGACCTCGGCGCTCTCGTCGCCGTTGCTTATTCGCCGTCTACGCATGATTGGCCTCCACGGCACGCGCCATACGGTCGTGAAGACGCTGGTCCTCGCGACGAATGACCTGCTCGAGCCGGGTGGTAAACAATAGCCCGACCACCGCGATCGCCATGCCGGTCAACGTCGGCAGGGTCGCCCGCGCGACCCCGTCGGCCATCGCCCGGGCCTGACCGACCTCGGTCAACGCCAGGCTGTCGAAGACCTGGATCATGCCGGTCACGGTGCCCAGCAACCCCAGCAACGGGCACAGCGCAACCAGCAACTTCAGCCACGGCAGCGGACGCCGCAAACGCGCCATCAGCTCGCGGGTCCAGACCTCACGCAGGGTCAGCGCGCTCCAGCTGATGTGCTCGGAGCGCGATGTCCAGCGCTCGATCAGCTCGCGGCGCGCACGGCGGTGAGTAAAGCGCCAGTAGAGCCCACGCTCCAGCGCCAGCGAGAACAGCGCCATGGCCACCATGGCGACCATCACCAGCACGATGCCGCCGGCTTCCACCAGCCGTGCCAAGGGCTCAAGCAGGGTGGACATGACGGCTCTCCGGATGGTGCTGGCGGCCCTCGAGATGATCGGCCAGTACCGCGCTGGCACGTCCTTCGAGCAGACCGACCAGGCTACGGCTGCGGCTGGCCAGTGCGGTCTGCGCGAACAGCAGCGGCACCGCCGTGATCAGTCCCAGCACGGTGGTGACCAGCGCCTGACTGATCCCGCCGGCCATCAATTGCGGGTCGCCGGTGCCGAACACGGTGATCGACTGGAAGGTGACGATCATTCCGGTCACCGTACCCAGCAGGCCGAGCAGTGGCGCTACCGCGGCGAGCAACTTGACCAGCGGCTGGCCGCGTTCGAGGCGTGGCTGCTCAGCGAGCAGCGCCTCGTCGAGACGTGCCTCGAGGGCCTCGGAGGCATGACCCTCGCCCAGCGCCTGGAAGCGCTTGAGGATGCGTCCCAACGGGTTGTCGTCACGCAGCGTCGTAGCATCGCGCAGCTGCCGGCGCAGGCGCTGCGACACGAGCAACAGATAAGCGTACTGGGACACCGCGACCAGCAGACCCAGCACGCCCAGCGCAACGATGACATAGCCGACGTATCCGCCCTGCTGAAAACGCTGCCAGAGATCGGGACGCTGCGTCAGCGCCTTGAGCACCTGCCCCTGGCTCGGATCGACAGGCAGCGCCTCGCGCTGGCCCTGCTGATACGCGCGCAGAGCCTCGCTGATCTCTTGGGGTGTGCGCTCGATCACCGCCAGCGCCTCGCCGTTACCCGGCTGACGCAGCAACTGGCCCTCGCTGAAGGCCGCGAATGCGCCGGCTCGCATTACCTCGCGCCGGTTCAATTCACCGCTGCGACCGGCCACCGGGGCCTCGAAGCGCACTACACGAGCACTCTCCGCGGTCAGTTGCGCCAGGCTCTCGCCGAGCGCCACCAGGGTGTCGAGATCGAGCAACGCATCTTCGGCCGGCCGCTCGGGCAGACTGACGCTGCTGCCTAGCGTGAGCCAGCTTTCGCCGAGGTCATCGCGCAAGGCACCGATCCGCTGGCCGATGATATCTTGAACGCCGCCCAGATCGCCGGTCTGATTGCCGGCCTGTTCGCGCAACCGATCCAGGCGCTGGCGCTGCTCGTTGCGCTGGCTTTCCAGCGCAGCGCGGCGCTGCTCGGCCGCCGTCAACCGTGCCTGGGCCTTGTTCAGGGCGGCTTCGAGCGCGTCGCGGTCGTCGAGCAAGGCCGCCAGACGCTGCCTGTCGCGGCCGGTGGCCGCCTGACTGTCGGCGCGAAAATCCTCGAGCACCTGAGATAACGACGGCGCCGCGTCGCCGGCAGCTTGCCCCGACGATTGCTGGGCTAGCGCCAAGGGTGACAACAGCGCAGCAGTCAGCGCACTCATCGCGAGCAATCGCCTCATGATGCGTCCTCCTGGCTCTGCTGCGATGACTGGAGCTGACCTTGTTGGGGGGTTACCGACAGCGGCAGATCGAGCATCGCCGGTACGCGTTCTTCGCGGGCGATGCGCAGCCCCTTGCGCACCTCGCCCAGCGCTTCATCGTCGAGCGCTTGCCAGGCCTGTTCCTTGCTGCGCCAGACGCCGCCCTGCTGGCCATCGGGGGTCAGGTAATACCAGCCCAACCGGCCCAGGCGCAGGTAGTCGACCTCGAGACTGTCACCTTGCGTCTTGAGCGAGCCCTGCCAGGCATCCACCTCGCGGCCGTAATCCAGTTCGGCGCGCCAGGCGGCAAGCACCCGATCCAGCTTGTCGGCGGCCGATAGCTCGCCGCTGTCGAGCATCCGATTAAGGCTCGCCAGGCGCGCCTGACGCTGGTCGTACAAAAACGGCATGTCGGCCGCAACCAGTCGCTCGAGACGAGCCGCCAACTGGCGAGTGAGTACCGGCAGGCGCTGTTCGGCATTGGCGAGTTGCTCGACAGCACGCTGGCGGCGCTCGACAGCCTTGCCCTGCTCGTCGACCTGGCGCGCCAGCTCGTCGTTATAGGCTTCGAGCCGTTGCGCCTCGCGCTCGACGCGACGCAATTCGCGCAGCGCTTCGCGCGTGGCGTCGTCGGCGGCATCGATCTTCTGCTGGAGCTGCGCCTGGTTCTGCTGGACCTCGACGCTCTTTTCCACCAACCCTTCCCGCCCTTTGTCCTGGGCCTGCACCTGAGCGCTGCCCAGCAACGCCAGGCAGGCCAGCAACGCACAACCGCTACGCCGCGGCGCGTTGCCCATCGTCATGATCCGCTTATTCACTGTACTGCTCCGATCAGGCCATCGGCTTGGCGTGCCGAGGAAATGTCCGCCACGCTAATACAAAATATAACCATTATCAATACAGCGGCGGCGATATTCGACGCTCACGTGCAAAGGCCGGCCCGAGAGGGCCGGCCTGGGAGGTCGGGCATGCAATACGCGAGCTTGAGCGTTACTGGGCTACAGCTTCTGCTCGAGCTGCGGCAGGATCTCGAACAGATCGCCGACGAGACCATAGTCAGCGACCTGAAAGATCGGCGCCTCCTCGTCCTTGTTGATCGCGACGATCACCTTGGAGTCCTTCATCCCCGCCAGGTGCTGAATCGCCCCGGAGATGCCCACCGCGATGTACAGCTCCGGTGCGACGATCTTGCCGGTCTGGCCGACCTGCATGTCGTTGGGCACGAAGCCGGCGTCGACCGCCGCCCGCGAGGCGCCGATCGCCGCACCGAGCTTGTCGGCGATGCCGTCGAGCAGCTTGAAGTTGTCGCCGTTGCCCATCCCGCGACCGCCCGAGATGACGATCCTGGCGCTACCCAGCTCGGGGCGCTCGCTGGCCGCCAGCTCTTCGCCGACGAAGCTCGACAGCGCATTTTCAACGACGATGTCGACGGCTTGCTGAGTGGCGCCGCCATTCTCGCTGACCGCCTCGAACGCCGTGGTGCGCACGGTCAGCACCTTGAGCGCATCGTCGGACTGTACGGTGGCGATGGCGTTGCCGGCATAGATCGGCCGCTTGAAAGTCCCGGCATCGACGACATCGAGAATCTCGGAAATCGCGGCGACATCCTTGAGCGCGGCAAGCCGCGGCAACACATTCTTGCCATTGGTCGAGGCGGCGGCAAGTACGTGCGTGTACTCGTCGGCGAGTGCCGCCAGCAATTCGCCCAGCGGTTCGGCGAGTTGATGGGCGTAGACCGCGTTATCGGCGACGCGCACCCGCGTCACGCCTTCCAGCCGAGTGGCAGCATCGGCGACGGCGGCGACGTTGTCGCCGGCGACCAGCACGTCGACGTCACCGCCAGCGGACTGGGCGATCTGGCGGGCCGCCTCGACGACGTGGGCGGTGGCGCCGGCGAGCTGCCCGTCGTGGTGTTCGGCGAGGACCAGAATGCTCATGAGATCAGCTCCTTTCAAAGCACTTTGGCTTCGTTCTTGAGTTTGTCGATCAG
>NZ_JAIRBP010000017.1:0-72908 GCF_021151495.1 Halomonas sp. IOP_31
CGATCACGGGCTCGCGGGTACCGCAACGAGGGCTACTTCATCACCATGATCTATCTGATTGGCAGCCCGGTGGGGAGCCTGCTGGATCAGGCCAAATCCACATGAAACGTCGAAGAGCCTGTTGTTTTGTAAAATAAAAGAAAAAAATACGAGATAATCACCTGGAACCTGGCCGACTATTGCCGTGAGCGATTGGGAGTCGAATTTCGTTTCAATACCACCATCGAGCGCATCAGGCGCCGAACCGGGCAGATCGAGGGCATCGTGACTCGGCCGGCGAGCTGAGCGCGGATGGCTACGTCGTCTGCCTGGCCAGTTACTCGCCGTTCCTGGCCAGGGATCTCGACCTGCGCCTGCCGATCTATCCGGTCAAGGGCTACAGCCTCACCGGTGCCGGTCACCGACGATGGCGGGGCGCCGCAATCGACGGTGATGGACGAAACCTTCAAGGTGGCGATCTCGCGCTTCGACGATCGAATCCGCGTGGGCGGCACCGCTGAGCTCGCCGCCTACGATCTGAGCCTGCTGGAAAGCGTCGTGCCACCACCAGCATGGTGAATTCCCCGAGGGCGGCGACGTCGAGAAGGGCGAATTCTGGACCGGATTGCGTCCGATGACCCCGGACTCGACGCCGATCATCGGTGCTACCCGGTACGCCAATTTATGGCTGAATACCGGACACGGCACGCTGGGCTGGACGATGAGCTGCGGCAGCGCTCATCTCCTCGCCGACCTGATGAGCGGTCGCTCACCGGCGATCGACCCCCGGGGCCTGGATATTCGCCGCTATGCGGCGGCCTGATCGATACCCACCGCCAGGCCGCGCTTGGCGCCGGCCACGGCATACAGGGCGAGAAGCGAAGGGCACTCTGCTCGCGGGCCTTCTCGACCCGGTCGCCTGTATCCAGCCAATAGTCCGGCCAGCTTCGACGCGAACCGGCCTGGCCGAACCGCATCAGGCAGGTGTGCCGCGAAAGGCCGCGATGGCGATGGCGTCTCCGTCGAGCGCCGTGCGCAGGGCCAGCGCCGAGCCCGGTGCCAGCGTCCAGCCGAGCGCGCCTTGCCCGGCGTTGACCCACAAACCGTCGATGCCGGTGGGACCGAGCCGCGGGCGCCCGTCGGGCGTCGCCGGGCGCAGGCCGGTCCAGGGCTCGGCGGCGGTGATGCGTTCGGCCAGCGCCGGCAGGAACGCGCAGGCCCGGCGCTTGAGCAGCTCGATTCGCGGGGCGCGCGGCTGTGCCTGCCAGCCGTCGAGATCGGCGATTCCGGCGATCCGCAGCCGCCGTTGGTCGCCCTGGCCGAGGCGCGCATAGACCATCTTGTGGGCGCCGTCGGTGACGCTGGCCTCGGGCGCCGCATCGCCGGCGTCGAGCGGCAGGGTCAGGCTATAGCCCTTGAGCGGATAGAGCGGTATCTGAATGCCGACTTCAGCCAGCAGGCGACGGCTGGCAAGGCCGGCGGCCACGATCAATGTTTCGCCGGTATCCAGGACGTGACGCTCGCCCCGGTCGTCGTGCCAGGCGACCAGCCGGCCGTGGCGGGTTTCCAGGCGCGCGACGCCACGCTTGACGAAGGCGACGCCCTGATCGGCTAGATGGTCGGCGACGGCCTCGCAAAAGCGCCGGCAATCGCCGAGCGCCTCGCCGGGCGTCCACAGCGCGCCGGCGAGCTGATCGCGTAGATGCTCGAGGGCCGGCTCGCGTTCGAGCAGCGCGTCGCGCTCGATAAGCCGCTGCTCCACGCCCAGCCGGCGTTGGAAGTCGACCTGGCGGCCGGCTTTGGCCAATGCCTCTGCGTCCCGATAGAGCAACAGCTTGCCGTTGGCGCGCCAGTCGAAGTCGAGTTCGAGGCGGGTGCGCCAGTCGTCGAGCTGTGGGCGGCCCAGCGCAGCCAGCTCGAGCAACGCCGCGGTGGTGGCGCGGGCGCGCCGAGGCGTGCAGGCGCGCAGGAACTGAAGTCCCCAGCCGGGCAGGGCGGGGTCGAGGCGCGGCACCCAGCGGATCGGGCTGTCGGAGCCGAGCAGCCAGCCGGGCAGCTGGGGCAATACCCCGGGTTCGGCGAGCGGGGCGACGAACGCCCAGGAGAGTTGCGCGCCGTTGGCGGCGCTGGTGCCGCTGCCGGGCGCGGCCGGGTCGACGATTCGGACCGGATAGCCGGCCTCGTGCAGCGCCAGTGCGGTGGTCAAGCCGGTGACGCCGGCGCCGACGACGGTGACGGGCGCTCGATTCATGAGGGCCATCCTTCAACGGAAAACGCCCGGGGCGGACCCGGGCGTCTATCGAACATGCGCGACGGCACGCGTTACTTGACGACGGCGGCGATCGCCTTGGCGACGTAGGGCAGGTTCTCGCTGGCCAGCCCGGCGACGTTGGCGCGCCCCGAACGCACCAGGTAGATGCCGTACTCGTCGCGCAACCGATCGACATGCTCGGGCTTAAGGCCGGTATACGAGAACATGCCGCGCTGCTCGGCGACGTGGGCGAACTGCCCGTCGAGGCCATAGGGCGCCAGCGCGTCGACGAACTCGCGACGCAAACCGTTGATGCGATTGCGCATCTCGGTGAGCTCATCGCGCCAAACGGCGGCCAGTTCGGCGGATTCGAGGATCTCGTAGACGATCGAGCCACCATGCGCCGGCGGGTTGGAATAGTTCTCGCGGGCGACGATGGCCAATTGCGAGCGCACGTTCTGCATCTGCTCGTGGTTCTTGGCGATGGCGATCAAACAGCCGGTGCGCTCGCGGTAGATGCCGAAGTTCTTCGAGCAGGAGCTGGTGATCAGCACTTCGTCGAGGTTCTCGGCCATCAGCCGGGCGCCGTAGGCGTCCTCGTCGAGGCCGTCGCCGAAGCCCTGGTAGGCGAAATCGACCAGCGGCAGCAGGTCGCGCTCGCGCACCGTTTCGAGCACCTGCTGCCACTGTTCGCGGCTCAGGTCGAAGCCCGACGGGTTGTGGCAGCAGGCGTGCAGCACCACCACGTCGCCGTGGGGAATCTGCTTGAGGGCGCTCAGCATGCCGTCGAAGTCGAGGCGGTTGTCGGCGTCGACGTAGGGGTACTTGTGCAGCTCGATGCCGGCGGCCTGGAAGATCCCCAGGTGATTGGGCCAGGTCGGGTCCGACACCCAGATGCCCTTGCCGGGCAGGTTGGTCTTGACGAAATCGGCGGCCAGGCGCAGCGCGCCGGTGCCGCCCGGCGACTGGGTGGCGCTGGCGCGGTCGGCGGCGAGCACCGGCGATTCGGCGCCCAGCACCAGCGGCAGCACCACCTTGGCGTAGCGCGGATCGCCGTGGGAGCCGATGTAGCTCTTGGTGGTCTCGTTCTTCAGCAGCAGCGCCTCGGCCTTTTTGACCGCGCGCATGATCGGGGTCACGCCCTGGGCGTCACGGTAGACGCCGACGCCCAGGTCGACCTTCTGCGGATTGGGGTCCTTGTTGAAGGCCTCGATCAGCCCGAGGATGGCGTCCCCGGGTACCCGCTCAATCTGCTCGAACATTGGACTCTGCTACCTCGTCGGTTCTGGCGGCCAGAATGAAGTCGTTCTTGTGCAGACCCTTGATCGCATGGGACCACCAGGTCACGGTGACCTTGCCCCATTCGGTGAGCAGCGCCGGGTGATGGCCGGCTTCCTCGGCCAGCTCACCGATGCGGTTGGTGAACGCCAGGGCCTGCTTGAAGTTGCGGAACGTGAAAGGACGTTCCAACTGCATGATGCCATCGCGCTCGACGATCTGCCAGTCGGGGATGGCGGCCTTGAAGCGCTCGATCTCGCTGTGGGAGACGCGCGGCGCGTCGAAACTGCAGGCTTCGCACTGTTGTTGAGAAAGCTCGTGTTGAGAAAGCTCGTGTTGAGAAAGCTCGTTCATTGGGGCTCCTTCTGGCATAGGGGGTGTGTCGATCTGTCCGGGTGGCGTCGCTCAGGCCTCGGCTATCTTGGGCTTGGGCTCGAAGGTCGGCGGGTAGAGACCCAGCCGCATGGCTTCGCGGACCAGCGCCATGATGTCCTGTCCGGCAAGGTCGTGCAGCGTGGCGAGATCGTCAATCACGTAATACAACGGTTGCAGGATATCGATGCGATAGGGCGTGCGCAGGGCGTCGACCGGGTCGAAGGGGTGATGGGCCGTGACGTCCGAGAGCGCATGGAAGGTCTCCTTGGGCGAGGAGATGATGCCGCCGCCATAGATGCGCCGCCCCTCGGGCGTGTCGACCAGGCCGAACTCCACGGTCATCCAGTACAGCCGGGCGAGATAGACCCGTTCCTGCTTGCTGGCGGCCAGGCCGAGCTTGCCGTAGGTCTCGGTGAACTCGGCGAAATCGGAGTTGGTGAGCATCGGGCAGTGGCCGAAGATCTCGTGAAAGATGTCCGGCTCCTGCAGGTAGTCCATCTCCTCGGGGGTGCGAATGAAGGTGGCGACCGGGAAACGCCGGTTGGCGAGCAGCTCGAAGAAGGTATCGAACGGAATCAGCGCGGGGACCGCGGCGGTCTGCCAGCCGGTGGTCGCCTGCAGCACGCGATCGACGTCGCCGAGTTGCGGGATGCGCTCGTTGGGCAGCGCCAGGCGCTCCAATCCGTCGAGATACTCCTGGCAGACGCGACCCTCGATAATCGCCAGTTGACGTTCCATCAGCGCCTGCCAGATGCGGTGTTCGCTGGCGCTGTAGTCGATGAGGCCGTCGGCATTCGGCTGGTGGGCCTGATACTGGGTGTGCTTGGCCATGGCGGACTCCCGTCGGGGTTGTCGTTGTCATGCGGGTTGTCGTTGTCATTGTCATTGTCATGATCGTGCTTCCAGCATAGGGCGAACGACAGCGGCGACGAGGGCTTTTCGGCGTGGCCGGCGAGGTTTGGAACGATGCGGTGTAACGTTGTATTTACAGACACCCCGTTGGGCGCGTCCGTTCTCGACCAATGGACCCTGTCGAACGCATTGAGCGCGTTCCGGCTGTCAGGATAGCGTTACAGCGAGTCACGTCGCCGTGACGAGAATTGCCTATTGTTCGTTCAGGATTCGCCCCATGCGCCTCAAGCTCCACTGCCAGAACCGCATCGGCATACTGCGCGATATCGTCTCGCCGTTCGCCGACTATGGCCTCAACGTCGCTCGCGGCGAGGTGGGCGGCGATCAGGGCAACGCCATCTACCTGCACGTGCCCAACCTGCTGTACGCCCAGCTCGCCACGTTGCGCCCGGCGCTCGAGGCGGTGCCCGGGGTGTTCAGCGTCAAGCGGGTCAGCCTGATGCCCAGCGAGCGCCGCCATCTCGAGCTCGATGCGCTGCTGTCGTCGCTGTCCGATCCGGTGATGTCGATCGACATGGGAGGGCGCATCGTCGCCGCCAATCGCGCCGCGGGTCAGATGCTCGGGGTGCGCGTCGACGAGGTGCCGGGGCTGTCGCTGGATCGTTACATCCACGATCTCGACCTCCCCGAGCTGGTGCGCCGCAACAACGCCCGGGTCAACGGCTTGCGGCTCAAGCTCAACGAGGCGATCTACCTGGCCGACATCGCGCCGCTGCACAGCGAAAAGGACGACGTCGCCTCGCTGGCCGGCGCGGTGGTGACGCTGCACCGCGCCGATCGCGTCGGCGAGCGTATCTATCATGTCCAGCGCCAGGAGTTGCGCGGCTTCGAGGCGATCTTCCAGGCCAGCCCGCGGCTGGCCGGGGTGGTGCGCGAAGCGCGACGCATGGCGCCGCTCGATGCGCCGCTGCTGATCGAGGGCGAAACCGGCACCGGCAAGGAGCTGCTGGCGCGCGCCTGCCACCTGGCCAGCCCGCGCGGCCAGGCGCCGTTCATGGCGCTGAGCTGCGCCGGGTTGCCCGAGTCGATGGCCGAGACCGAATTGTTCGGCTATGCCCCCGGCGCCTTCGAGGGTGCGCGCCCCGAGGGCAAGCTGGGGCTGCTCGAACTGACTGCCGGCGGCACCATCTTTCTCGACGAGGTCGGCGAGATGAGCCCGCGGCTGCAGGTCAAGTTGCTGCGCTTTCTGCAGGATGGCGGGTTTCGCCGCGTGGGCAGCGACGAGGAGACCTATCTCGACGTGCGGGTGATCTGCGCCACCCAGCAGGACCTGCCGCGGCTGTGCGCCGACGGGCTGTTTCGTCAGGATCTCTATCATCGCCTCAACGTGCTGGCGGTGCATATTCCGCCGCTGCGCGAATGCCTGGACGGCATTGGCGAGCTCGCCGAGCATTTCATCGATCGCGCCGCGCGCCAGATCGGCTGTCCGCTACCGGCGCTCTCCGAGCCCGCGCGGGCGCGGCTGGTCAACTACCACTGGCCGGGCAACGTGCGCCAGCTCGAGAACGTGCTGTTCCAGGCGGTCTCGCTGTGCGAGGACGGCGCGCTTCAGGTCAGTCATCTGCGCATGCCCGATGTCGGCGCGACGCCGGGACTCGCCGGGGTCGACCTCCAGGGCTCGCTGGGCGAGATTCTCGGCGAGGTCGAAAAGCGCGTGCTGGCCACGCTCTACGATGAATATCCCTCCAGCCGGTTGCTGGCGCGCCGGCTCGGCGTCTCGCACACCACCATCGCCAACAAGCTCAAGCGCCATGGTCTCGGCGCGGAGTGAACGTCAGCGCGGTTGATTCGTTAGTCCAGGTGATTCGCGACGGCCTTGCGCACCTCGGCATAGGGCCAGGCCTCCAGGGCCGCGTAACCCTTGAGCTGGCGGGCTTTCAGGCGGGTCAGCAGCGGCGTGGCCAGCCCGGTCAGAAAGCGCGTCAGCAGGTCGGCGCTGGGCGGCGGGGCGTCGCCGGCCTCGTCCAGCCGTGCAATCAGCGGCGCGCAGAGCGGGCCGACACGCTGGCTGTCGAGCGCGGGCAGCGACTCGCCAGCGGGCAGCCGCGCCACCTGGCCCCGGCACACCGAGCAGTGGCCGCAGCGCTGCGGGGCGTCGGTGTCGCCGAAGCACGTGTCGCCGAAGTATTGGGCCAGCCGGCGGCTGAGACACGTCTCGGACTCGAACAGTGCGAGCATCGCCTCGAGGCGATCGATCTCGGCGCGTTCCTTGCTCTGGAAGTAGCCGTGCAGGTCGTCGGCGAGAGCCTGGACGTCGAGATCCGGCTGACGGATCGCGTAGACCTCGGTCATCTGCTTGCTTTCCAGCGCGATCAGGCCCTGATCGTTGAAGTATTCCAGGGCGCGGATCACCCGCATGCGGGATACGTCGAGGCCGCGCTCGGCGCCCAGCCGCGCCAGCGCCTCGAGATCCAGCGTGCACCAGGTCTTGGCGCGTGGCGACGCCGCGACGAGGGCGGCGACGAAATCGCCGCGCTCGCCCGTAAAGCGCGCGGTCAGCGCCTCGGGCTCGATCAGGTACTGGAAGCGGTACTCGGCGAAGTAGGCGTAGCGCGGCGCGATCACCCCGCGCAGCTCGAGCTGCACCAGCAGCGTCTTGAGCGGCAGCGGGCGAATATTGCTGTGCTGGGAGAGCGCATTGAGGGTCAGCTCCCACTGGCCCCGCGGCGCCGCCTCGCGAATCGTGCGCAGCACCCGCTGGATGCCGTCGCGCTCCGGGGTGTCGCCGTAGACGAAGTTCTCCAGCGCGGCCAGGGTGTCGCGGCCGCCCAGCATCAGGCAGTCGGCGGGCTGGCCGTCGCGCCCGGCGCGGCCGATCTCCTGGCTGTAGTTCTCGATCGACTTGGGCAGGTCGACGTGGACGACGTTGCGAATGTCGGCCTTGTCGATGCCCATGCCGAAGGCGATGGTGGCGACGATGCAGTTGACCTCGCCGTTCATGAAGGCGCGCTGCAGGGCGTCGCGGGCGTCGTTCTTGAGCCCGGCGTGATAGGCGCGGGCGAGGATGCCCGCCTTGTCGAGATAGGCGGCGAGCTGCTCGGCGCGCTTTTGCAGGGTGACGTAGACGATGCTCGGCTGTGGCGCGTCACCGGCAAGGCGCGGGCGCAACCAGTCGCGCAGCGCCCGGGCGCGCTGCTCGGCCGCGACGGGCTGCACCAACAGGTTGAGGTTGGCCCGGTAGAAGCCGGTCAGCGTGACGTCGCGGGACTCGATGGCGAAGCTTTCGCGCATGTCCGCGATCACCCGCGGCGTGGCGGTGGCGGTGAGCAGCAGCGCCTGGGGAATCGCGAACTCGCGCTGGTAGTCGGGCAGCTTGAGGTAGTCGGGGCGGAAGTTGTGCCCCCACTCCGAAAGGCAGTGGGCCTCGTCGACCACCAGCAGCGATACCGGCAGCTGGCGCAGGAAGGCGCGAAAGCGCTCGTTCTTGAGCCTTTCCACCGAGATCATCAGGATGCGGATCTCGCCGCGGCGCACGCCGTCCATCACCGCGCTGGCCTCCTCGCGGCTCTGGCGCGAGTCGATGCTCGCCGCGGCGATGCCAAGGCGGGCCAGGAAGTCGAGCTGGTCCTGCATCAGCGCCAGCAGCGGCGAGACCACCAGTGTCAGGTGCGGCAGGTGCAGTGCCGGCAATTGATAGCACAGCGACTTGCCGGAGCCGGTGGGAAAGATCGCCGCCGCCGAGCGGCCCTCGACCAGTGCCTCGATCACCGCGCGCTGGCCGGCGCGGAACTCGGAGTAGCCGAAGACGTTGTTTAGGGTCTGCTCGATCATGCGCACTCCTGAACGGTAAGGTGGCGAGACTGGGACAACATTCGTTCACCATGCAGGGGCCTCGAGGACGACACGCCAGCCGCCACCGTTTGAGAAACTCATTGGCGATCTTGCGGGAGCATACTCACGCCGCATCAATATTCAGCATCGGCTGGTTTAGCAAGTGCTTGAAGACGAGAAAATGGTGAAAGTTTTAAGGCGCTGGAGCCACCATGAATAATGCATGACCAGCCGCTGTTGCCGGACGGTTTTCGGTTACATACTGCCGATGTAGGTGCTCAAGATGCAGGAAGGCGTCGATGCTATCGTTGTCACGGTACTCGGCGACTCCGAGGCTGGCGGTGACGCGCTGCCATTGCTTCAGCGCGGACTGTCGTAGCGTCCGGCACGCCCCTTGGAATAGACCACCTGCCAGAGCTGGATGTCGCGGGCGCGAAAGGCGCCGGCGCACACGCCAAGGTAGTAACGGAACATGCGCCGCGTTCGCTCGTTGTAGTTGTCGGCGACCTCGTGCCAGTGGGCATCGAAGTTCTCGTTCCAGGCCATCAGGGTGCGGTCGTAGTCGGCGCCGAAGTTCTGCCAGTCTTCCATGAGCAACCTGCCTTCGCTGGCCTGAGCGATATGCTTGATGGAAGGCAGTATGCCGTTGGGGAAGATATACTTGTTGATCCAGGGGTCGGCGCTGATCTCGGAGTTGTTGGAGCCGATGGTATGCAGCACGAACAGGCCGTCGTCGGCGAGCAGGCTATCGACGGTATCGAAATAGGTACGGTAGTTGCGATGGCCGACATGTTCGAACATGCCGATCGAGACGATGCGGTCGAAGCGGCCTTCCAGATCGCGATAATCCTCGAGCAGAATCTCCACCGGCAGCCCCTCGCAACGCTGGCGGGCCAGCACCGCCTGTTCCTTGGAGATGGTGATGCCGGTCACTTCGGCGCCGTAGCGGCGGGCGGCGTGTTCGGCGAAACTGCCCCAGCCGCAGCCGATGTCGAGTACCTTCATGCCGGGCTGGATGTCCAGCTTGCGTGCTGCCAGGTCGAGCTTGGCGACCTGGGCCTCGTGGAGCGTTTCGGCTTCCTTCCAGTAACCGCAGGAATAGCACATGGTCGGGTCGAGCATGCGCTCGAAGAGATCGTTGCCGAGATCGTAGTGCGCCTCGCCGACGATATACGCGCGGGTCTTGCTCTGCAGGTTGAAGAAACCCGCCTGGAGCCGGTACATCAGCCGCTCGGAGGCCGTATGAGCGCGTTCGCCGAGGCCATGACGGAGCAGGCGATGGGCCATCTCGTCGATCCGTTCGCAGTCCCACCAGCCATCCATGTAGGATTCGCCAAGACCCAAGGTGCCCTGACGCAGGATGCGCGAGAAGAAGTCGGGATGCAGCACCTGGATGTCCCACGGGGCGGAGCCGTTGAGGTTGACTCCAGAACCTTCGAGCAAGTCCTCGACGATGCGTCGGGAACGGGTGTCGGGCAGGGCGACGGGGCCGATGCGAGTATCACTGGTCATGCCGAACTCCGGTATGCAGGTTTGCGAATGCGATACGGTCCGGGCAAGGCAATCCCTTGCCACAACCAAACTCTGTTTAGTTTGCTAACAATAGCCGTGGGGTGCAACTGTTGCCGGCTATGGCATTGATAGTGTTAGCAAGAGCACTGACCACGACTGTCACTAAAGCATAGTCTATCGTCGTAGTAGTGAGGAAAATCCAGTGCAGGAGGGTATGCCATGCAGGTTATCGTCGATCTTTGCATCGTGCCGCTGGGTGTCGGGGTCTCGGTTTCGCGTTACGTGGCGGCATGCCAGGAGGTGATCGAAGACGCCGGTCTGATCTATCGCATGCATGCTTACGGCACCAATATCGAAGGACCGTGGGATGCGGTCTTCGAGACGGTCAGACGCTGTCATGAACGGGTCCACGAGATGGGCGCACCACGCATCACCACGACTCTCAAGGTCGGTACTCGCACCGATCGCGAACAGAGCATGGACGACAAGGTGGCCAGTGTCGCTGCGCACTTGCAGCGCTGAAACCGCCTCAGCGGCAGAGATAGCGCCAGACGATCGAGGGTGCCTCGCCTTCATGGGTGGCGGCGGCATATTGGCCGAGTTCGCTTTGCGCCAGAGGCAACGCGGATTCGCTACGAAAACGTGGCGGTGTGTCGTATTGTTGGCTGTCGATGACCACGGGCTCGCCAGCCTGGCATCGCTCCTCGGCACGCTGCATCGCCGCCCGGCGAGCCTCGGAAAGCGAATCGCCATGCGCTTCCAGCCGCAGCAAGGGTTGCTGTGGTGGCGGCGGTGATCCGGCGCAGCCCGCCAGCCATAGCGTCATTCCCAGGGCCATGAGATTCAGCGCTCGCCGCTTGGCTGCCATTGCACGGGTTCCTTGAAATATATCTCTAGCCGCCTGTCGAGCTTGGCCGATCGTCACGAGAAGCACGGGTTTCGAGTCAAATTTATCGATCGATTGAGGCGAATAGCGCGCTATTTAACGAAATGGATCGATGAAATTGGCCGAAAGGCCGGGATTCGCAGTAGGTCAGTGTCAAGTCCGACGGGCTCCTGGCGTCTCGAAACGTTCTTTATTGTCCCTATTGTAGTTGGTCCAGGACGCCCGTCCGTCAGGCTAGTCGAAGAATTCCTGCGCGCCGTCGAGCGGCGTCAGCCAGTGATTGCACCGGGCCAGCAGATGCGCGGTCAGGGCGTCGAGGGTGCTGCCGCCATGACGCCAATGGTGCCAGTAGAGCGGTACGTCGATGAAACTCTCGCTATCCAGGTCGACGAGACTGCCTTCCTGTAATTCCCGGGACACCTGGCGTTCGGGAATCAGACCGTAACCCATGCCCGACTGCGCCAGCTGGATGAATCCCTCCGAAGAAGGGCATAGGTGGTGGGGAAAGGAGGCCTGATAACCGCGCATTTCCAGGTAGCGATGCTGCAGACGATCATCCGGGCCGAAGACGATCGCCGGGGCCTGGCGCAGCGCAGCGTGATTCAATCCCCGGGGAAAGTGTCGGGCAATGTAATCGGGGCTCGCCAGAGCGCGATAACGCATGCTGCCCAGGGGATGGGTGCGCGCTCCCTGCACCGGGCGCGAGGTGGCGCATATGCAGCCGGCGACCTCCCCGTCGCGCATGCGTTTGAGAGCGACGTCCTGATCTTCCACCACCAGGTCGAGCAATACGCCATGTTCACGGCAGAAGCTGCCGGTGACCGGCGTCCACCAGGTGGCCAGGCTATCGGCGTTGATCGCCAGGCGCAGGCGCTGCTCGCGCTCGCCCAGCGCGGGAATCCGGTCGAGCAAATCGTGCTCGAGCAGACGCACCTGCTGGACGTGATTGAGCAGGCGTCGACCCAGAGGAGTCGGCGCCAGCTTGGGGGCACGTACCAGCACCGGCTGGCCGAGCCGGGCTTCAAGCAGCTTGATGCGCTGGGAGACCGCGGATTGGGTCAGTCCCAGGTATTTCGCGCCACGCTCGAAGCCGGATTGGTCGACCACCGCCGCCAGGGCCTGGAGAAGTTTGTAATCAAGCATCATCTAAGTTAATCATCCATTCTTTCAATTAATTTAACTTATTTTTGTGCCGAGTATAACCTGCATTTTCTTATGTAGACGTCAGGAGATTGCCATGTGGGGCTCTGCTGTCCAGGGGCTGGTGACCGGGGCCGGGCTGATTATCGCGATCGGTGCGCAGAATGCTTTCGTCCTCGGTCAGGGGCTACGCCGCGAGCATCCCTGGCTGGTGGCATTCATTTGCACGGCGTGTGACGTGTTGCTGATCGCCCTGGGCGGGTTGGGCGTCGGTCAGCTGATCGCTTCACAGGCAACGCTGATGATATTGGCCCGGCTCGGTGGTGCGTTGTTCCTGGTGTGGCAGGCCGGTCTGGCCTGGCGTCGGGTCCTTTACCCCGAGGCCCTGCAGGTAGAGCGTGCCGGAGCCACGCGGCGAGGCGTGATAGCCACGACGCTGGCGGTGACCCTGCTCAATCCGCAGGTTTACCTGGACACGCTGATCATGCTCGGTGCGATCGGTGCCGTGCAGACCGAGCCGGCGGCCTTCTACGCTGGCGCCATAGTGGCTTCCTGCCTGTGGTTCTTCTCGCTGGTCGCCGCGGCCGGTTGGCTGGCGCCGAAATTGGCGAGTCGCTGGGTCTGGCGAGTCATCGACGGCGTTATCGGTGTGGTGTTGTTGATGGTGGCGGCGGGTCTGGTCGCTGGCCTTGAATGTTCGTAAGGCTATGTTTACGCCGTGTCAGGATGCTGCGCCATGTTGGCTCGCATGCATGCCGTGGCGGAGCACGTGTAAGGATTGCTTGCCACACGGGCGAACGCAACCGAGTGCCAGCACGGTCTAGGTCGATCTTGTAGGTATCCCCGACTCTGCGGTGGAGCTATACGCTATGAGCAACATCGCTTGACGATGATTCGTTAGCCGCACCAGGAGAGGGACATGAGCGCAACCGCGAGCGTTTCCGATAGCCACTACAATCCGCTGGGTACCGATGGTTTCGAATTCGTCGAATTCACCGCCCCGAGTTCAGAGCAGCGCGAGGCCATGGCGCGCCTGTTCGAGAAAATGGGTTTCACCCGGACGCGCCAACACCGCTCGAAGAATGTGATGCTCTTTCAGCAGGAGGGCATCAACTTCGTGATCAATGGCGAGCCGGGCGGGCAGGCGGCAGCGTTCGCCCGCCGGCATGGCCCGAGTGCCTGTGCGATGGCCTGGAAGGTGGCCGATGCGCACAAGGCGTTTGAGCATGCCGTGGCGAATGGCGCCGAAGCGGTGGACAACCCGGTCGGTCCGGGCGAGGTGGGAATCCCGGCGGTCAAGGGGATCGGCGGTTCATTGCTGTATTTCGTCGACGGGCGCAGCGACGAGCAGGGGCGTACGCTCTACGACATCGATTTCGAACCGATTCCGGGGGCCGATCGAAACGCGGCGAGCGTGGGGCTCAAGGTGCTCGACCATCTTACGCATAACGTCGACCGCGGCCAGATGAACGTCTGGGCCGACTTCTATACGCGAATCGCCAACTTTCGGGAAATTCGCTACTTCGATATCGAAGGCAAGATGACCGGCTTGCACTCCCAGGCGATGACGGCGCCCTGCGGCAAGATGCACATCCCGATCAATGAGTCGGCCGACGACACGTCGCAGATCGCCGAATTCCTGCGCGAATACAATGGCGAGGGCATTCAGCACCTGGCGCTGGCTACGGACGATATCTACGCCACGGTCAGAGCGCTACGCGACAACGGCGTGACCTTCATGGCCACGCCGGCCACCTATTACGAAAAGATCGCCGAGCGGGTACCCGACCACGAAGAATCGCTCGAGGAGCTGCAATCGCTCAACCTGTTGATCGATGGCGCGCCTGAAGAGGGGATCCTGCTGCAGATATTCACCGACACCGTGATCGGGCCGATATTCTTCGAAATCATCCAGCGCAAAGGCAACAAGGGCTTTGGAGAAGGCAACTTCAAGGCGCTTTTCGAATCCATCGAAGAGGACCAGATTCGCCGCGGGGTGCTCAAGGCCGAACAGTAAAACAGCCCAGACACGCCACGGCCTGCATGGGCCGGCCGTGGCCGTCAGTACCGGCTTGCCGGTAAAGGCAATCAAAAGAGCCGGGCGACACGCTAGAGCCCGTAGTCGTCGGGATCTTCGCCCTGTTCGCGCAGGAAGGCCGCCACCAGGTCGTCTTCACCGTCATGGTCCGAACCATGAGCATAGGCGAACTCTATCAGTTGCTCCTCCTCGAAGCCGTCGTACCACGCCATATCCTTGTAATCACTGGTTGAATACCATTCGCTAGCCGCTTCGTAGCTGTCGAAAAGCCTCGCCATCATCGACTCCTTGTCTGGCCTTTTGCTGCAAAATAGATGGCTTGGCGATGTCGCGCAATGACCTTGCGCCGGCGCACTTCAGCGTTACTCTTCTACTCTACCCTCGCGAAGGGGCGCCAGTGCACGCGTACATGAGCCAGCACCCTGAAGGGCAGGGCGCTGATCAGCACATTGTCGAGTTCGCTCCGCTCGTCGCGAATGCGCAACTTGCCTTGCGCGTTGCGCGATATATGGCGCACTTGCAGCGCATCGTCGCACTCCAGCAGATACAGCCCGTCATCGTCGACGGTATCGAGTGGACGTATCGCGGCAAGATCACCCTCGGTGAGGAAGTCGAATCGCTCTCCCGGCGCCGGTGTCACCAAATGGCAGCCTTCCGTGAGCCCGGCGCTGGGCAGGCCGATCAGCGAGGGTACCAATTGGCCGTTGGTGGTCATCCATGGCGGCGGCTGGAGGGCGCGCAGAGGCAGAACGCCAGGAGGCATCTGCGTCGAAGGCGTGCCTTGCAGCAGATCGCTCAAGTTGCAGTCCAGAGCTTCTGCCAGGGCCACTAGCCGCTCATGACCGATCTGCTTGATGGTGCCTGATTCCCAATAGGAAATCGTGACGTCCGAGACACCCACTCGCCGGGCCAAGGCGGCCTTGCTTAGATTGGCCTTCATTCTTAGTGCTTTTATATGGGAACCCAGGTCAACCATCGAGTGCTTCTCACCGTGACATGAATGTCTAGCATAGCCAGTCGCTACCGAAGTATGTTTCGGGTTAAAACAGGTAATCTAGCGATGAGATAGCCCGCCAGCTCGGCTACGGGAGGCGCATGATGGCAGCGGGGTTTGTCGCCTAGGCTTCGTCTGAAAAGTCGACGAGCGATGGCCAGGCAAGGCAAAAATGGGCGAAAAGGCGGAGTTTACGGGTTGTAAATGAGTACTTTGAGCCTATTTTTAACGCCGCATGGTCGAGCGCAGGCACTTTTCGGACAAAGCCTCGGCGCAATCCGTGGATCGCTGCAATGGGCCGGGGTTACAGCAAGGCGCGGGGGTCGAATCGAGTCGCCGTCGTGAAGTTAGTATAGTCGGGCGTGCCTAAACGCAGGGGCGAGGGCGGGAAAAATGCGCCGGCTGCCCGAACGAGCAGCCCGATGGCGCAGAAAGTAATGCACTGAAGGCACCAGCGGCTCGCCCAGGGCGCGCCGCTGGTACTCCGATCGCGGCGACGATCGGAGCGAGCAGTATACGGAATCGTCGTTTGCGGAATAAGTGGGTACAATCGAAAACTAGTGTTTCCGAAATGGAAACTTTAGACTTCGTCGCGCTTTTCAAGGACCCGTTTTGGCCACCCTCGATGCATTGAAAGTTTTCGTCGAAGTCGTGCAGGCCCGGAGCTTCACGGCGGCGGCACGCCGTCTGGGTATTTCCAAATCGCTGGCTTCCAAGCGGATCGCGGCACTGGAAGAAGAGCTGGGCGTGAGTCTGCTGAACCGTTCGACGCGTTCGCTGCATCTGACCGAGGCCGGCCAGATCTATTTCGAGCATGGCCTGCGCATTCGCGAAGAACTGGCCGCGGCCGAAGCCCAGGTCCAATCGGTGACGTCGCGTCCGCGCGGCCAACTCAAGATCAGCGCCCAGGTCAGCTTCGGCTTCATGTACCTGGCGCCACCGACGACCGCCTTCATGCGCCGCTATCCCGACGTGGCGGTCGAGATACTGCTCGAGGACCAGCGCTTCGAGCCGATCGACGACTCCGTCGACCTGGCCATTCGCATGGGTCCGATGCCGCCATCGAGTCTGGTTTCACGGCCACTGTGCAAGGTGGTCTACGGGCTTTATGCGGCGCCGGAATATCTGGCGCGGGCCGAGCGGCCGATGCATCCGCGCGACCTCGTACAGCACGACAGCATCTTCTACGGCAACTACGATCTTGGCGCCCACTGGCGTTTTTCGCTCAATGGCCAACCGCTCGATATAGAGCCCAATTCGCGGCTTGTCATCAACAATCTGCTGGGGGTCGTGGAGGCAGCCAAGGCGGGGTTCGGACTCGCTTACCTGCCCACCTTCGCGGCACGCGCGGCGGTCGCCGACGGCGAACTGGTGCCGTTGCTGCAGCCCTACTGGAACGAGCATGGCAGCATGCTGGTGCTGTTTCGATCTCGCAAGTACCTGCCCGACAAGACCCGCACCTATCTCGACTTCATCACCGACTGGTTTCGCGAGCACCTGGCGCTTTAGTTCCGAAATGCATGCGCGCGGTGCGCCGTGCAGGTAGCGATGCTCGCTCCATCCGTGGCTGATGGAGGCAGGTCAGGTGCGTATAATGCCCGCCATCAACCCGAGCCACCGGAACGGACCCGATGACCACCGTACGCACACGCATTGCCCCGTCTCCCACCGGCGACCCGCACGTGGGTACCGCCTATATTGCGCTGTTCAACTTATGCTTCGCCCGCCAACACGGGGGCCAGTTCATATTGCGCATCGAGGATACCGACCGCCAGCGCTCGACTCCCGAATCGGAACGAATGATCCTCGATTCATTGCGCTGGCTGGGCCTTGAGTGGGACGAGGGGCCGGATGTCGGCGGCCCGCATGGACCTTACCGTCAGAGCGAGCGGGGCGACATCTATGCCGAGATGGCCCGCCAGCTGCTCGATAGCGGTCACGCCTTCAAGTGTTACCGGACCAGCGAAGAACTCGACGAACTGCGCGCGACGCGCAAGGCGCAAGGGCTGCAACAGGCGCTCAAACCCGCCGACCTGGCTTTGCCAGACGAGCAGCTCAAGCGCCGCGAGGCCGAAGGCTGGCCCCATGTAGTGCGCATGCAGGTGCCCGAATCCGGTACCTGCGTCGTCGAGGACATGCTGCGCGGGCGCATCGAGGTCGATTGGACGCAGGTCGACGCCCAGATCCTGCTCAAGTCCGACGGCATGCCGACCTATCATCTGGCCAATGTCGTCGATGACCATCTGATGGGAATCACCCATGTGCTGCGCGGCGAGGAGTGGATCAACTCGGCGCCCAAGCATCAGCTGCTCTATGACTACTTCGGTTGGGACATGCCCCAGCTCTGTCACATGCCGCTGCTGCGCAACCCGGACAAGTCGAAGCTTTCCAAGCGCAAGAACCCCACCTCGATCAATTATTACCGCCGGATGGGGTTTCTCGCTCAAGCGGTGACCAACTATCTGGGACGGATGGGTTGGTCGATGCCCGACGACCGCGAAAAGTTCACGTTGGACGAGATGATGGCGCACTTCGACATCCAGCGCGTATCGCTGGGTGGGCCGGTGTTCGATCTACACAAGCTGACCTGGCTGAACGGCGTCTACATCCGCGAGGACCTGGACGATACCGCGCTGCTCCAGGCGCTGCGAGAATGGGCCTTCAACGACGAATACATCGGGCAGATACTGCCGCAGGTGCGTCCGCGTATCGAGACGCTAGCGGATGTCATGCCGCTGGCGGGCCATTTTTTTGCCGGGCTGCCGGCGATCGATGAAACCAGCTTTGACGAGATCAAGCTCGAACGGGACGATCTCCTGCGTCTGCTGCAATTGCTGGTCTGGCGTCTCGAAGGCGTTACTCGCTGGAACAAGGAAAGCCTGCTCGCCGAGGTCAAGCGTCTGTGCGAGTATTTCGACCTCAAGATGAAGGTGTTTCTGGCGCCGGTATTCATCGCCGTGACCGGCTCTGCGACGTCGACCTCGGTCATGGACGCCATGGCAATATTGGGATCCGACGTGACCCGCGCGCGGTTGCGTCATGCCATCGAAATGTTGGGCGGTGTTTCCAAGAAGCAGGCCAAGAAACTCGAGAAGGAGTATCGGGCGCTGTAAACCATAAGCTGTAAGCTTTAAGAAGACATCGGCAGGACCCGCGGCACCGGGATTGCCGAGGCGTGCTGGAGTAGCGATATGGGCGGTCTTTCTCTTCCAGCTTCAGGCTTACAGCTGAAAGCTTCGTGCGAAGCACGAGGGGTTGACGAACCCGGCGCATATCAGTATCATACGCCCCGTTCTCGCGAACTAAGCAGTTGGTTCGGGGGCCTTAGCTCAGCTGGGAGAGCGCGACACTGGCAGTGTCGAGGTCAGCGGTTCGATCCCGCTAGGCTCCACCATTTCGCTACGCGAAACGTCCTTATTTGCGTCCCATTCGTCTAGTGGTCCAGGACACCGCCCTTTCACGGCGGTAACAGGGGTTCGAACCCCCTATGGGACGCCACTTCTTTCTTGCTGTCCCCGCCGTTTGGTAGCCCATCAAAAAGAGCTAGTCGCTGGGCATGTCAATATGAGCGCGTTCCTCATGAAGACTGACTTTCAACGCGTCAGGGCTTGACAAGCCCGCCGAGTTTTCCCCACCGCCTGTTGCTCCCTGTTACCTTGTGCACAGCTTGTCGCTCAGCCCCATGGTTGCGCCAATCATTATAAAAATTCTTGTTAAACAACAAGTTATCGATGGTTAAAAAATAGCCGATTTGTAGGCAAGCCGCCTGTCGTGGCAATTGCGCGATCTTTTCTAGAGCTTATGAACAAGCTTATCCACAGAAAGTGTGGAAAAGCGCAAAGGGTGCATAAGTTGCGAAATGGGGGCTGTAGATGAGCGCTCCTGGCGAGCTCGGAAGGGCTTGTTGCTCGCCAGGAGTTCAGGCTCACCAGGAATAAGGGATCTCGGAGTGGGGTTAGTCGTCCTGCTCCAGACGCTTGAGCAACGACGAGGTGTCCCAGCGCCCTCCGCCCATCGCCTGTACATCGCCATAGAACTGATCGACCAGCGCGGTGACCGGAAGACGGGCGCTGAGCTTGCGAGCCTCCTTCAGGCAGATGTCCAGGTCCTTGCGCATCCAGTTGACCGCGAAGCCGTGTTCGTACTCGCCGGCGATCATCGTGCGGTGACGGTTGGCCATCTGCCAGGAGCCGGCTGCGCCTTGAGAGATCACTTCGACGACGCGCTCACGATCGAGGCCGGCGCGTTCGGCGAAGTGCAAGCCTTCGGCGAGCCCCTGCACCACCCCGGCAATGCATATCTGATTGACCATCTTGGTCATCTGCCCCGCACCGGTTTCGCCCATCAACGTCACGGCGCGTCCGTAGTGGGCGAGAACGGGTTGCATGCGTTGAAACGCGGCTTCCTCGCCCCCGCACATGATCGTCAGCGTGCCGTTCGTGGCGCCCTGCTGGCCGCCCGACACCGGTGCATCGATAAACTCGCAGCCGTGCGCGCGGCAGGCCAGGGCGAGTTCCCGGGCCAGATCGGCAGAAGCGGTGGTGTGATCGATCAACACCGCTGTCTCGCTTATGCCGCTCATGACCCCCTCGGGGCCGGTGACGACCTCGCGCACGTCGTCATCGTTGCCGACGCAGACCAGCACCAGATCGGCGCCCTGGGTGGCCTCGCCGGGGGTGGGGTGATGACTGCCACCATACTCGGCGACCCAGGCCTCGGCCATGGCGGCGGTACGGTTGTAGACGCGCACTTCTATGCCGGCGCGGGCCAGGTGGCCGGCCATGGGATAGCCCATGACGCCCAGGCCGATGAAGGCGGCGGTACGAATCTGCTGGCTCATGATCAAGCTCCTCAGGCAGGTGAGCGGTCTCGATGGTCATGGGGCGACAGTTTCTAGCCTAGGCCAGAGCGAGCCGCTCGATGAATTGTTGATGCCGAACGCAAAAGGCCGCCTTGCGGCGGCCTTCGATCACTTGGCGGGGTAGTCGCGTTGCGTGTAGCCGGTGTAGAGCTGGCGCGGGCGACCGATGCGGTAGCCGTTGGTGATCATCTCGTTCCAGTGCGAGATCCAGCCGATGGTCCGCGAGACGGCAAAGATCACCGTGAACATGTTGGTGGGAATGCCCATTGCCTTGAGAATGATTCCGGAATAGAAGTCGACATTGGGATAGAGCTTGCGCTCGATGAAGTACTCGTCCTCCAGGGCGATCTGCTCGAGGCGCTTGGCGATCCTGAGTTGGGCATCGTCTTGGCCCAGTTCGCGCAAGACCTCGTCGCAGCTCTCCTTCATGACCTTGGCGCGGGGGTCGAAGTTGCGATAGACGCGGTGGCCGAAGCCCATCAGCTTGAACGGGTCGTCCTTGTCCTTGGCGCGATCGATGAAGCGCTGGATGTTTTCCTCGGATTCGTCGCCGATCTCGTCGAGCATGTTGAGCACCGCTTCGTTGGCGCCACCGTGTGCCGGGCCCCACAGCGCGGCGATGCCGGCGCTGATGCAGGCGAACGGGTTGGCACCGGTCGAGCCGGCCAGACGCACCGTCGACGTCGAGGCGTTCTGTTCATGGTCGGCATGCAGCATGAAGATGCGATCCATGGCCTTGGCGAATACCGGGTTGGTTTCGTAGGGCTCGCATGGATTGCCGAACATCATGTAGAGGAAGTTTTCGGCGTAGTCGAGATCGTTGCGCGGATAATTGAACGGTTGGCCGATGTTGTACTTGTGGCACATCGCTGCCAGCGTCGGCATCTTGGCGATCAGCCGAATGGCGCTGACGCGGCGTTCTTCTTCCTTGGTGATGTCCAGATTGTCGTGATAGAAGGCCGCTAGACCGCCGACCACGCCGCACAGAATGGCCATCGGATGGGCGTCGCGGCGGAAGCCCTTGTAGAAGTTGGCCAACTGCTCGTGAACCATGGTGTGGTTGCGGATGGTCTTCGAGAAGTCCTCGTACTCCTGATCCGTGGGCAGTTCGCCGAACAGCAGCAGATAGCACATCTCGACGTGATTCGAGTGCTGGGCCAGTTCGCCGATCGGGTAGCCACGATGCAGCAGCACGCCCTCGGCACCGTCGATATAGGTGATGGCGGATTCGGTAGCGGCGGTCGCCACGAAACCGGGATCATAGGTAAAGAGGCCTTCGTCGATGAGACTGCGAACGTCGACGACATCGGGTCCGGCAGTGCCTGAATAGACCGGGAATTCAAGGGGCTTGTCCAGCCCGTCCACTGTCAACTGCGCTTTCCTGTCAGCCATGACGGCCTCCTCTTCAGTATTCTCGGTAAGTAACGTAACTCATTGTCCTGCTTGGCGGGCGGGCAAAAAAGGTTTGCCCACTATAGAAATGTCCAAGCCGATGTCAATTCGCCGATAGTGCCCGCGCGACGGGCCCGAAAGTCTTCACGAGCGCCAAAAGCCGCATGACGGCTGCCGGGACGGCGTTCGTGACCAAGATCACCTGTTACCAAGGGTAACACCAAGGTCGCAATCCAGCGGTAACGATTTGTCATGCCTGTGGCCAGTCCCTATAATCTTAACCCGCGATTGGCGGGAGCAGGCGACAAGCGTGGTTTTGCCGGCCGCCATTGCCTGATCCTCAAACCACCGCCCGTTCCACCGAGCCTGACCGGAGCATGAGCGGGCCAAGAGAGTGTGTAGAGAGCCGTGAATAGCAAAAGACCCGTAAACCTAGACCTTTCGACCATATCCTTTCCACTTCCTGCATTAACCTCGATTACTCATCGCATTACCGGCGTCATTCTGTTCATTGGCCTGATCTTCGGCTTCTGGGCGCTCGATGCCTCGCTGTCGTCCCCCGAAGGATTCGAAGCCGTTCGTAACGCCCTCGAGCAAAACTTCCTGGCCAAGCTGGTGGCCTGGGGATTGTTGTCGGCGCTTGCCGTTCACTTCGTTGCCGGCGTCAATCACCTGTTCATGGACATGGGCTACGGCATCGAGCTGGAGAAAGCCTATCGGAAGGCACAGATCACCATCGTGGCAAGCGCGGTGCTCGTGATACTGGCAGGAGTGTGGGTATGGTAACCAACATCACCAATTTCGGTCGCAGTGGCCTGTCCGACTGGCTCATTCAACGCGTGTCGGCGATCGTCCTCGCCCTGTATACGCTGTTCATGGTCGGTTACCTGCTGCTCCACCCGGGGCTCGACTATGCGACCTGGAGCGGCTTGTTCGCCCAGACCTGGATGCGGATCTTTTCCCTGCTGGCTTTCGTGTCGCTGGCGGCTCATGCCTGGATCGGCCTGTGGATCGTGATCACCGATTATATCAAGCCGACCGGCATCCGCTTTGTCGTCCAAATCGCCATCATTCTCGCCATCTTCATCTTTCTGGTGTGGGGCGTACAAGTTCTCTGGGGAGCCTGATCCATGTCCAACATGCGTAGCCTGACGTTCGACGCAATCATCATCGGTGGCGGCGGCTCCGGCCTGCGTGCCGCGCTCGAACTGGCCAAGTCCGGCAAGAAGACCGCGGTACTCTCGAAGGTCTTTCCGACCCGCTCGCACACCGTTTCCGCACAGGGCGGCATTACCTGCGCCATCGCCTCCGCCGATCCCGACGACGATTGGCGTTGGCACATGTACGACACCGTCAAGGGGTCGGACTATATCGGCGACCAGGAGGCGATCGAATACATGTGCTCCGAGGGCCCCAAGGCGGTCTTCGAGCTCGAGCACATGGGTCTGCCGTTCTCGCGTTTCGACAATGGACGCATCTATCAGCGCCCGTTCGGCGGCCAGTCCAAGGACTTCGGCAAGGGCGGCCAGGCGGCGCGCACGTGCGCGGCGGCCGACCGTACCGGGCATGCGTTGCTGCACACGCTGTATCAGAACAACCTGAAGAACGACACGGTGTTCCTCAACGAGTGGTATGCGGTGGACCTGGTCAAGAACGCCAGCGGCGACGTGGTTGGCTGCATCGCGCTGTGCATCGAGACCGGCGAAGTCGTGCACATCAAGGCCAAGGCCACCGTGCTGGCGACCGGCGGGGCCGGGCGCATCTTCTCGTCGACCACCAACGCCCTGATCAACACCGGCGATGGCATCGGCATGGCGCTGCGCGCGGGCTTTCCGGTCCAGGATATCGAGATGTGGCAGTTCCACCCGACCGGCATCTACGGCGCTGGCGTGCTGGTGACCGAAGGCTGTCGTGGCGAGGGCGGCTACCTGATCAACAAGGATGGCGAGCGCTTCATGGAGCGCTATGCGCCCAACGCCAAGGACCTGGCGGGTCGCGACGTGGTCGCCCGTTCGATGGTCATGGAAATTCTCGAAGGACGTGGCTGCGGCGAGAACGGCGATCACGTGATGCTCAAGCTCGATCATCTCGGCGAGGAGGTGCTGCACAAGCGCCTGCCGGGCATCGTCGAGCTGGCCAAGACCTTCGCCGCGGTGGACCCGGCCAAGGAGCCGATTCCGGTCGTGCCGACCTGCCACTACATGATGGGCGGCCTGCCCACCAACGTGCACGGTCAGGCACTGATGCAGGACGCCGACGGCAACGACCGTATCGTCAACGGTCTGTTCGCCTGCGGCGAAGCGGCCTGCGTCTCGGTGCACGGCGCCAACCGCCTGGGCGGCAACTCGCTGCTCGACCTGGTGGTGTTCGGCCGCGCGGCGGGCATTTTCATCGAGAGCGCGCTCAACGAAGGCGTCGAATACCTGGATGCGGCGCAGTCGGACATCGACAGCGCGCTGGCACGCATGAATCGCTGGAACGAGTCCAGCGGTGGCGAGGCGATACCGGCACTGCGCGCCGAGCTGCAGGAAACCATGCAGACCTCGTTCGGCGTGTTCCGCCAGGAAGGCCACATGCAGGAAGGGGTCAAGAAACTGGCCGACCTGCGCGAACGGATCGCCACCGCGCACCTGGGCGACAAGTCCAACGCCTTCAATACTGCGCGCGTCGAAGCCCTGGAGCTCGACAACCTGCTGGAAGTGGCCGAAGCCACCGCCATTTCCGCGCTGGAGCGCAAGGAAAGCCGCGGCGCCCATTCCCGTTACGACTACCCGGACCGGGACGACGTCAACTGGCTGAAGCATTCCATCTATCACCCGCTCGACAAGAAGCTGGGCAAGCGCGATGTGAATTTCCAGCCGAAGACGCTCGATACCTTCGAGCCGAAAGTCCGCACTTATTGAGGGGGGACCACGATGTCCATGCTTCAGGTATCCGTCTACCGCTACAACCCGGAGACCGACTCCGCGCCGTACATGCAGGAATTCCAGGTGGACACCCAGGGCCGCGATCTGATGGTCCTCAACGTCCTCGAGATCATCAAGCAGCAGGATAGCTCGATGGCCTATCGGCGTAGCTGCCGCGAGGGCGTGTGCGGCTCCGACGGGATGAACATGAACGGCACCAATGGCCTGGCCTGCGTCACGGCGATCTCCGATGTCACCAAGAACGGCAAGCTGGTGTTGCGTCCGCTGCCGGGCCTGCCGGTCATTCGCGATCTGGTCGTCGACATGGGGATTTTCTACAAGCAGTACGAGCGCATTCAGCCGTACCTGCAAAACGAGAATACCGCGCCGGCCATCGAGCGCCTGCAGTCCCCGGAAGAGCGCGACAAGCTCGACGGCCTGTATGAGTGCATTCTGTGCGCCTGCTGCTCGACCGCATGCCCGTCGTTCTGGTGGAACCCGGACAAGTTCGTCGGCCCGGCGGGTCTGCTGCAGGCCTACCGCTTTCTCGCCGACTCGCGCGATACCGCGACCCGCGAGCGGCTATCCGAGCTCGAGGACCCATTCAGCGTGTTCCGCTGCCGCGGCATCATGAATTGCGTCGCGGTGTGCCCCAAGGGGCTCAACCCGACCCGGGCGATCGGCAAGATTCGCGAGCTGCTGTTGGCCAATGCCACTTAAATCGGAACGGGTGACTTGTTATCATTGCTCCCCGTTGCTGCCCGTGAGCGTGTGCCGCGGGCAGAGCCGGCCCAAGCGTCAAGAGCCGGTGCCCTGGGGCACCGGCTCTTGACGGTCACGGTCGCCGAATTGCGTGGGCGCCGCCCCGGCTACCCTGAGTAATGACTAGTGAGCAATGAGTGACGCCGGAGCGTTATCGCATGCGGCGCCGACAACACCCCATCAGCGCAGGGTGACCTAGAGATGCAAGAAGGCATTATGGAGTTGATGTGGCGCACTTCCCATGTGAGCGGCGGCAACGCTCACTATGTTGAAGCGCTCTACGAACAGTACCTCGTCGATCCCAATGCCGTTCCGGATGAGTGGCGTAACTACTTCGACAAGTTACCGCGCCCGGAAGGCAGTCCCTCTCACGATATTCCCCTCAGTCCGATCCGTGACCAGTTTTATCAGCTGGCGCGAAGCCGGCGCGGCGCAGCGCCTGCCGCCGCCGTCGACAGCGGCGAGAACAAGAAGCAGGTCAAGGTCCTGCAGCTGATCAACGCCTATCGCTTTCGCGGTCACCAGAAAGCCGATATCGATCCGCTCGGACTGCGCAATCCGACGCCGGTGCCGGATCTCGAGTTGTCCTTCCACCAGTTGTCGCAAGCCGACATGGATACCGAATTCCAGACCGGATCGCTGTTCCTGGGCAAGGACACGGCGCCGCTCAAGGAAATCGTCGAGGCGCTGGAGAAGACCTACTGCCGCAGCATCGGCTGCGAGTTCATGCACATCGTCGACACCGAAGAGAAGCGCTGGCTGCAGCAGCGTTTCGAGTCGGTACGCTCGCAGCCGAAGTTCAGCGATGACGTGCGCATGCACGTGCTCGAGCGCCTGACTGCCGCCGAAGGACTGGAAAACTACCTGGCCTCCAAGTACCCGGGCACCAAGCGTTTCGGCCTCGAGGGGGGCGAGACGTTCATCCCCATGATGGACGAGATCATCCAGCGCGGCGGTGGCTACGGCACCAAGGAAATGGTCATCGGCATGGCCCACCGCGGGCGCCTCAACCTGCTGGTCAACATCCTCGGCAAGAGCCCCTCGGAGCTGATCGACGAGTTCGATGGCAAGAAGGTCATCGAGAAGGGCTCCGGCGACGTCAAGTATCACCAGGGCTTCAGTTCCAACGTCATGACCCCGGGGGGCGAGGTGCACCTGGCGCTGGCTTTCAACCCCTCGCACCTGGAGATCGTCGCGCCGGTGGTCGAGGGCTCGGTGCGCGCCCGCCAGGACCGTCGCGACGATGTCGAGGGCGACAAGGTGCTGCCGATCAATGTCCATGGCGATGCGGCCATGGCCGGGCAGGGCGTGGTCATGGAAACCTTCCAGATGTCGCAGACCCGCGCCTACAAGACCGGCGGCACGCTGCACATCGTGATCAACAACCAGGTGGGCTTCACGACCTCGCATCCGCAGGACACGCGTTCCACCGAGTACTGCACCGACATCGCCAAGATGGTTCAGGCGCCGATCTTCCATGTCAACGGCGATGACGCCGATGCGGTGATCCACGCCACCCAGGTGGCGCTCGACTACCGTCAGCAGTTCCACAAGGATGTCGTCATCGACCTGGTCTGTTATCGCCGTCGCGGCCACAACGAGGCCGACGAGCCGTCCGGCACCCAGCCGATGATGTATCACAAGATCAAGTCGCATAAGACCTCGCGTGTGCTCTATGCCGAGCGGCTGATCGAGGCGGGGCTGCTCGACGAGGACAAGGCCAAGGCGCTGACCGAGAAGTATCGCGAGGATCTGGCGGCCGGCAGCCATGTGGCCAATGCGCTGGTCAAGCAGCCCAACAAGGAGCTGTTCGTCGACTGGACGCCCTACCTGGGCCACGAGTGGACCGGCGATGCCGACACCTCGATGGACATGAAGCGCATGCAGCAGCTTGCGACACGCATGTGCGAAGTGCCCGACGGTGTGCAGATGCAGCGCCAGGTGGCGAAGATCTACGAGGACCGCCGCAAGATGCTGGCCGGCGGCATGGCGCTCAACTGGGGCTTCGCCGAGACATTGGCCTATGCCACGTTGCTCGACCAGGGTCATCCGGTGCGCTTGACCGGCCAGGACAGCGGCCGCGGTACCTTCTCGCACCGCCATGCGGTAGTGCATAACCAGAAGGATGGCACCACCTACGTGCCGCTCGAGCATATTCGCGACGGGCAGCCGCGTTTCACCATCCGCGATTCCTACCTCTCGGAAGAAGCGGTGGTGGCCTTCGAGTACGGCTATGCGACGACCATGCCCAATGCGCTGGTGATCTGGGAAGCCCAGTTCGGCGACTTCTTCAACGGCGCGCAGGTGGTGGTCGATCAGTTCATCTCGTCGGGCGAGTCGAAATGGGGCCGTCTGTGCGGGTTGACCATGCTGCTGCCGCATGGCTACGAGGGGCAGGGGCCGGAGCACTCGTCCGCTCGCCTCGAACGCTTTCTGCAGCTGTGCGCCGAACACAACATGCAGGTCTGCGTACCCACCACGCCGGCGCAGATCTATCACCTGCTGCGTCGCCAGGTGATCCGTCCGCTGCGCAAGCCGTTGATCGTCATGTCGCCAAAAAGCCTGCTGCGTCACAAGGAAGCGACTTCTACGCTGGAGGAACTGGCCGACGGACGCTTCAACATGGTGCTGGCCGACCAAGGCAAGCTCGAGGCCGACAAGGTCAAGCGCGTGGTGCTGTGTGCCGGCAAGGTCTATTACGACCTGGCCGCCTATCGCAGCGAGAACCAGCGCGAGGACACCGCCGTCGTGCGCATCGAACAGCTCTACCCCTTCCCCAAGGAAGAGCTCTACGAGGCACTCAAGGGTTATGGCAACCTCGAGCAGGTCATCTGGTGCCAGGAAGAGCCGCTCAATCAGGGGGCCTGGTATCAGAGCCAGCACCACATGCGTGTGGTCGCCGACATGGTCAGCGAGGGGCTGGGTCGCGAGCTCAAGTTCGCCGGACGCCCGGCATCCGCCGCGCCGGCCGCCGGCTACATGTCCGTGCACGTTGAACAACAGCGCCAGCTGGTGAACGACGCCTTCAATGCCTGAGGCCTCATCACCGGGACGAGAGAGAACACACTAAGGAACCCAAATGGCTACCGAGATCAAAGCGCCCAGTTTTCCGGAATCCGTTGCCGAAGGCACGGTTGCCGCCTGGCACAAGAAGCCCGGCGACAGTGTCGAGCGTGACGAACTGATCGTCGAAATCGAGACCGACAAGGTCGTCCTCGAGGTGGTGGCGCCGGAAGCCGGCACGCTGTCAGAGATCAAGGTCGAAGAAGGCGAGACATGCGATTCCGAGCAGGTGCTGGGCATGCTCGGCGAGGCTCAGGAAAAGGCGGCCGACGACAAGGCGGATGTCAAGTCAGAGGACCAGCAATCGGACGCCAAGGCGGAACGGAAGCCTGAGGCGGGCAAGTCCGAGAAGCAGGCCGCCTCGGGCAAGAAGCATGACGTCAAGGCGCCATCCTTCCCCGAGTCCATCCAGGAAGGCACCGTGGCGACCTGGTACAAGAAGGTCGGCGAGGCGGTCAAGCGCGACGAGGTGCTGGCCGACATCGAGACCGACAAGGTGGTGCTCGAAGTGGTCGCCCCGGGCGATGGCGCGCTCGCCGAAATCAAGGTTGAAGAGGGCGCGCAGGTCGAGTCCGAGGCCGTGCTGGCGGTCTTTGCCGAGGGGGCCGGCGGCAGCGACGAGGGCGAAGCCAAGGCCGAGGCGAGCGAGCCGAAGGCGGAATCGGACAGCGACGAGAAGGTCGGCGACAAGATTCTCGCGCCGGCGGCGCGCAAGCTGGTGGCCGAACACGATCTCGACGCCAACAAGATCGAAGGTACCGGCAAGGGCGGGCGCATTCTCAAGGAGGACGTCCAGAAGGCCGTGAAGCAAGGCAGCGCCAAGAAGACCAGCGACAAGCCGGCCGCCGACAAGCCGGCTACCGATGCCACCAAGGCCGCCGCAACCGCGGCTCCGGCCGTGGAAGGCGAGCGTCCCGAAAAGCGCGTGCCGATGAGCCGGTTGCGCCAGACCATCGCCAAGCGTCTGGTCCAGGCCCAGCAGACGGCGGCCATGCTGACCACCTACAATGAGGTGGACATGAGCGCGGTGATGGCGCTGCGCGGCCAGTACAAGGACACCTTCCTCAAGGCCCACGACACCAAGCTCGGTTTCATGGGGTTTTTCGTCAAGGCAGCCGCCGAGGCGCTCAAGCGCTTCCCGGACGTCAACGCCTCGATCGACGGAACCGACATCGTCTACCACGGCTATCAGGACATCGGCGTGGCGGTATCCACCGATCGCGGCCTGGTGGTGCCGGTGCTGCGCGACACCGACAGCATGAAGATCGCCGACGTCGAGAAGACCATCGTCGACTTCGGCAAGCGTGCGCGGGCTGGCAAGCTCGGCATCGATGAGATGCAGGGGGGGACTTTTACCATCACCAACGGCGGTATCTTCGGCTCACTGATGTCGACGCCAATCATCAATCCCCCGCAGACCGCGATCCTGGGCATGCACAAGATCCAGGAGCGCCCCATGGCGGTCGATGGCAAGGTCGAGATACGTCCGATGATGTACCTGGCCGTGTCCTACGACCACCGTATGATCGACGGCAAGGATGCGGTGCAGTTCCTGGTGACCATCAAGGAGCTGCTCGAGGATCCGGCACGCCTGCTACTGGACGTGTGATTCGCCGCCAAGCCAAACAGGTTTATCTGACGAGGCGTTGCGCGCTGCACCGCCAATCTTCGGAAAGAACCGTAGACCGAACAGGAAGAGTACATGGCCGATAAATTTGATGTGATCGTCATCGGCGCGGGACCCGGGGGCTATGTCGCCGCCATCCGCGCCGCCCAACTGGGCCTCAAGACCGCCTGTGTCGAGAAGTGGGTCAACAAGGAAGGCAAGACCGTGCATGGCGGTACCTGCCTGAATGTGGGCTGCATTCCCTCCAAGGCGCTGCTCGAGACTTCGCACAAGTTCGTCGAGGCCCGCGACCATTACGCCGAGATCGGCATCGAAGTGGGCGATGTGTCCGCCAACATCGCCAAGATGCTCGAGTTCAAGGAAAGCGTCGTTACCAAGAACGTCGGCGGCATCAGCGCGCTGTTCAAGGCCAATGGCGTGACGGCGCTGGAAGGCACCGGCAAGGTGCTTTCCAACAGCAAGGTCGAAGTCACCGGCAAGGACGGCGGCAAGCAAACCTACGAGGCCGACAACATCATCATCGCTTCCGGCTCCGTACCGGTCGAGATTCCCCCGACGCCACTGACCGAGGGGCTGATCGTCGATTCCGCCGGGGCGCTGGAATTCACCGAGGCGCCCAAGCGCCTGGGCGTGATCGGGGCCGGGGTCATCGGCCTCGAGCTGGGCAGCGTGTGGAGCCGCATGGGCAGCGAAGTCACCATGCTCGAGGCAATGGACAGTTTTCTGCCGATGGTCGATCAGGCGATCGCCAAGGAAACCCAGAAACTGCTCGGCAAGCAGGGGCTGAACATCAAGCTGGGGGCGCGCGTCACCGGCTCCGAGGTCAAGGACGATGAAGTCGTCGTCAAGTACACCGACAGCGAGGGCGAGCAGCAACAGACCTTCGACAAGGTGATCGTCTGTGTCGGCCGTCGCCCCTACACCCAGGGCATCCTCGACGACGACGCCGGGGTCAAGCTCGACGAGCGCGGCTTCATCTTCGTCGACGACCAGTGCCGCACCAGCGTGCCGGGCGTCTATGCCATCGGCGACTGCGTGCGCGGCCAGATGCTCGCTCACAAGGCCTCCGAAGAGGGCGTGATGGTGGCCGACATCATTGCCGGTCACAAGGCCGAGATAAATTACGAGGCCATCCCATGCGTCATCTACACGGCCCCCGAGGTGGCCTGGGTCGGCATGAACGAGCAGCAGGCCAAGGCCGAAGGCATCGAGATCAAGACCGGCTCCTTTCCGTTCTCGGCCAATGGCCGGGCGCTCGCCAACAACGCGCCCGAGGGTATGGCCAAGGTGATCGCGGATGCCGAAACCGACCGCATCCTCGGCGTGCATATCGTCAGTCAGCATGCCGGCGAGCTGATCGCTCAGGGTGTGATCGCCATGGAGTTCGGCTCCAGCGCCGAAGATCTGGCATTGACCTGCTATGCCCATCCGACCACCGCGGAAGCGATCCACGAAGCCGCGCTGGCGGTGAGTGGCCACGCGATCCACATGGCCAATCGCAAGAAGCGCAAGTAAGCAGATCGCCAACTGCAACAGGCGTCTGGCTCTTTAAAGACGCGTCGCCCCGGCAATCGTCGGGGCGAAAAGGGGCGGCCCGGTAACTCCTGGCGAGCGACCGGGCCGCCATTCGAGTCACATGCAACCAATGGCATGACACGATGAACCTTCATGAATATCAAGGCAAACAGCTGTTTGCCGATTACGGCTTGCCAGTGTCCAAAGGCTTCGCCGTGGACACCCCCGAGGAAGCTGCTGATGCGTGCAAGAAGATCGGCGGCGACAAGTGGGTCGTCAAGGCCCAGGTCCACGCCGGTGGCCGCGGCAAGGCCGGCGGCGTCAAACTGATCAAGAGCCCGGAAGAAGCCCAGGCCTTTGCCGAGCAGTGGCTGGGCAAGAATCTGGTGACGTACCAGACCGACGAGAAAGGTCAGCCGGTCGCCAAGATTCTGGTCGAGAATCTCACCGATATCGCCACCGAGCTGTACCTGGGCGCTGTCGTCGACCGTGGCACCCAGCGCGTGGTGTTCATGGCCTCCACCGAGGGCGGTGTCGAGATCGAGAAGGTCGCCGAGGAAACTCCCGAGAAGATCCTCAAGGCCGAGATCGATCCGCTGGTCGGTGCGCAGCCGTATCAGGCCCGCGAACTGGCTTTTGCGCTGGGTCTCAAGGGTGACCAGATCAAGCAGTTCACCAAGATCTTTCTGGGCCTGTCCAAGCTGTTTCATGACAAGGATCTGGCCCTGCTCGAGATCAACCCGCTGGTGATCACCGAGGAAGGCAACCTGCACTGCCTGGATGCCAAGATCAATCTCGATGGCAACGCCCTCTATCGTCACCCCGATCTGCAGGCGATGCGCGATCCTTCCCAGGAGGACGAGCGCGAAGCCAATGCCCAGAAGTGGGAACTCAACTACGTGGCGCTCGACGGCAACATCGGCTGCATGGTCAATGGTGCCGGCCTGGCCATGGGCACCATGGATATCATCAAGCTCAACGGCGGCCAGCCGGCGAACTTCCTGGACGTCGGCGGCGGTGCGACCAAGGAGCGGGTTGCCGAAGCGTTCAAGATCATTCTCTCCGATACCTCCGTGAAGGCCGTTCTGGTCAACATCTTCGGTGGTATCGTGCGCTGCGACATGATTGCCGAGGGCATCATCGGTGCCGTCGAACAGGTCGGGGTCAACGTGCCTGTCGTCGTGCGTCTCGAGGGCAACAACGCCGAGCGGGGTGCCGAGAAATTGGCCTCCAGCGGACTGAACATCATCGCTGCTAAAAGCCTGACCGACGCGGCCCAGCAAGTCGTCAAAGCAGCGGAGGGCAAGTAATGAGTATTCTGATCGACAAGAACACCAAGGTCATCTGCCAGGGCTTTACCGGTGGCCAGGGGACCTTCCACTCCGAACAGGCGATCGCCTACGGCACGCAGATGGTCGGCGGCGTGACGCCGGGCAAGGGCGGCCAGGAGCATCTGGGTCTGCCGGTGTTCAACACCGTCAGGGAAGCCGTCGACAAGACCGGCGCCGAGGCCTCGGTCATCTACGTCCCGGCACCGTTCTGCAAGGACTCGATCCTCGAGGCCGCCAATGCCGGCATCAAGCTGATCGTGTGCATCACCGAAGGCATTCCCACGCTCGACATGCTCGACGTCAAGGTCAAGTGTGACGAGTTGGGCGTGCGTCTGATCGGGCCGAACTGCCCGGGCGTCATCACCCCGGGTGAAACGAAGATCGGCATCATGCCGGGGCACATCCACCAGCCTGGCCGTGTGGGTATCGTGTCGCGCTCGGGCACACTGACCTACGAAGCGGTCAAGCAGACGACGGATCATGGCTTCGGTCAGTCCAGCTGCGTGGGTATCGGCGGCGACCCGATTCCGGGCTCCAACTTCATCGACATTCTCGAGCTGTTCGAGAAGGACCCGCAGACCGAAGCGATCGTCATGATCGGCGAGATCGGTGGCACCGCCGAAGAAGAGGCGGCGGCTTATATCAAGGCCAATGTCAGCAAGCCGGTCGTGGCCTACATCGCCGGTGTGACGGCGCCTCCGGGCAAGCGCATGGGGCATGCCGGGGCGATCATTGCCGGTGGCAAGGGCACGGCGGACGAGAAGTTCGCGGCGCTCGAAGCTGCAGGCGTCAAGACCGTGCGCTCGCTGGCCGAAATCGGCGATGCACTCAAGGAAGCCACCGGCTGGTAAGTCTGGCCTCCCATGAGTGGCAAGGGCGTCCATTGGGCGCCCTTTTTCATTGCGGCGTGCAAAGTTCCCCGGCTGGCCACGATCAAGCAGTGCGACTGCAGCTAACTGATCGATCATGGCCGTGTCGTCGATGTCGGTCGCTATGAAGAGCTGCTGCTGCATAATGATATCTTCAAGCGAATGGCCGCCCATGCGTAATGGGTCACAAGGAAGCCTGCCTGCAGGTGTATGGGCGGCGGAAAGGGAGCTCTGGGGCCGATATGAATCTGAGCGTAACGCGACACCACGATCAGTTCCTCGGGGGAACTGCCAAGCCTGGGATGTCGTCCAGGCGTGGCTCCGGAGGGCTGTGGTCGGCGATTAATACCATGCTGAGCGTTGCTTTCATCGCCTTGCTGATCGTCTGGCAGTGGGGGTTCGCCGTGTTGCCCGTGGCGGCTGCGCTGACGGCATCGGTGGGGTTCATCGCGACGCTCGGCCGTTGCCTGGCCCGGCTGGATCGTGAGGATGGTTTGCTGCTGCTGGCATTGCTGGTTTTTTCCGGCGTCTGGCTCGCCGATGTGTCGCGTAGCGGCGTATGGCCGCTGCCACAAGGTGGCGATGGAGGCTGGTTGCCATTGTGGCCGTTGTTGGCGGCGGGTCTGTTGGTCTGGTTACGCGGTTATCCGCCGAGCCAGCGTGGCTGGTTGCTCGGGCTGCTCGCCGCCAGCTTGGGCGCGGGGCTGATCGCCGGTTATGAGCGCGGCTGGGTGGGGCTGCCCCGCGCCAACAATTCAATGAATGCCATCCCCTTCGGCAATCTTGCATTGCTGTTTGGCGTCCTGTCGCTGGTTGCCATGCTCGGTCGGCTGGGCAGCAGTCGGTGTCGGGCTCGCTGGCTGACCGTATTGCTCGGCGTGGCGGCTTGTGCGGGGCTTGCCGCTTCATTGCTGTCGGGTACGCGAGGCGGCTGGATCGCCTTGCCATTGTTGAGCTGGCTGCTCTATCGTAACTTTCGGCCACTCTTGCCTGCGCGCTTCTTATGGGCGGCTTTCGGGGTGCTGGGCGGGCTGCTGATCTTGGCGGTATGCCTGCCGCAGACCGGCGTCGCCGCTCGGCTGCTGCTGGCCGTGGATAATGTTCGGGGGTATTACATGGCGGGTGAGACCGCTACCTCGTTGGGGTTGCGCCTGGAAATGTGGCGTGGCGGACTTGCGCTGTTCACCGACAGGCCCGTTACCGGGTGGGGCGAGGGTGGGCTCGAGGCTGCGCGCGATGCGCTTGTCGCGGCCGGCGAACTGAGTCGCGGTGTCAGCGACTACGACCAGTTGCACAGCGATTTCATCGATACGGCCGCTCGCCGTGGCACGCTGGGCGTTATCAGCCTGGTGGGCCTGTACGGCGTGCCCCTGTTGCTGTTCTCTCGTCATCTGCGCTCCGCCAGGCGGGCCTGGCAGCGCACGCTGGCGCTTTCCGGCGTTGTCATCGTTGCCGCCTTCATCGATTTCGGTCTCAGTCAGTCGTTACTACGCGATCCGCGTGGGTTGGCCGGTTACCTGGGGCTATGCATTATCTGTTGGGCGTTGCTGAAAGCCGAGACGAGCCCGAGATCCACGGTGTCGGCGCTGGAGTCCCCGTGACGGTGCGTAGTGCCATGGATGGCGCCTGGCCATGTCGGAGACTCAGGAATACCGCCATGGCGAGCTGTTGAGCATCCCCTCGCGAGCCGCGCTCATACGGTGGAGCCCGAAGAGACGCCCTGAACAGCGTGGGCAGGCGCGATACAAAAACGGCGGACATCTTTCGATGTCCGCCGTTTTCGTTGTACACGGTTTTTTTTGCACCACCGCGCTGGATTGCAGCGCCGGGCGTCGTTCAGTCGGCCGGGCGCGCCACCAGCGAGCGCGTTTCCTCGCGGGCTTCGGTCAAGACCACCTTGAGTGGATCGCCCAGCTTGTAGCGCTCCTCGTCAGCGATGCAAATGCGGCCTTCCTTGTCGTCGATCGCCACCTTGTCGCGTTCGCTGTGCATCAGCGGTGCCGGCACGAAGGCCGTCGCGCCGTTGGCGGTCAGGCGCACGCGCATGCCGCCGCGGTTGATGTTGATGATCTCGGCATCGAAGGTGCGTTGTTCCCGGGCGGCCGGGGTCAGGTAGCGCACATACAGCCAGTCCTTGACGTCGCGCTCGGCCATGCGATTCAGCCTGCGGCGCTCGGTGAGCTGTTCGGTCAACGCTTCGCTGGCCTCGGCCGGCGCCTGTTCGCCCTTGAGCACGCCCTTGATCAACCGATGGTTGACCATGTCGCCGTACTTGCGGATCGGCGAGGTCCAGGTGGCGTAGGCGGCCAGCCCCAGGCCGAAGTGCGGACCGGGCTGGGCCGACATGCTGGTGAAGCCCTGGAAACGCCGCAGGCGAGCATCCAGCCAGGCATCGTCGCGGCTTTCCAGCGCGCGCTTGAGTTCGCGATAGCGCGGCAGTTCGGTGAGCGCCTCGCGTTTGATCTCGATCTGCTGGCCGGCGAGGAACTCGAGCGCGGCATCGGCCTTTTCGGGCTCGAAGGCGCGGTGCACGTTGAAGATGCCATGGCCGACCTTGGCGGCGAGCAGATCCGCGCAGCAGGCGTTGGCGGCGATCATCGACTCCTCGATCATGCGATTGGCGATGCGTCGGCCCTCGATGCGCACGTCGAGCACATTGCCGGCGTCGTCCAGATCGAAGACGTAATCGGGGCGATCCTTGAACACCAACGCATGCTCGGCGCGCCAGGCACTGCGCGCTTCGGTCAGCGCCTCAAGGGTCTTGAGCTGTTCGCCGATGCCGGCCTCGGGCGTCCACTCGCCCTGGCCTTCGAGCCAGTCGGAGACCTTGTCGTAGATCAGCCGCGCATGCGAGCGCACGTGGGCGGCGAAGAACCGGTACTCGCCGAGGCTGCCGTCGGCGTTGACGTCCAGCGTGCAGGCCAGGGTCGGGCGCGTTTCGCCTTCCTTCAGCGAACACAGGTCGTCGGCCAGCACCTCGGGCAGCATGGTCACGTTCTGGCCCGGCAGGTAGACCGTGAAAGCGCGGGTCTGCGCCTCGAGATCCGCGGCATGGCCCTCGGCGACATAAGCGGTGGGGTCGGCGATCGCCACCCACAACCGCCAGCCGCCTTCGGGGCGCATCTCGACATGCAGGGCATCGTCCATGTCGCGGGTCTTCTCGGCGTCGATGGTGAAGAACGCGTGCGCGGTGAGATCCTCGCGCTCGAGTCCTTCGTCGGCCAGCGGCCATTCGTCGCCGGCTTCCGGCGAGGCCTGTTCGAGGGCGTGGCGGGCCAGCGTCACCCGCCAGGGTACTGCCGGGTCGTCCTGCCTGGCGATCAATTCCTCGATCTGGCTGAAGAAGGCGCGATCGTCGGGCTTGAGCGGATGGCGCACCAATCGGGCGACGACCCAGTCGCCATCGGCGATGCTGTCCTCGTCGAGGCTGCGCTTGATGCGCGCCTTGAAGGCGTTGCTGATCGAGGGATGATCGGGAATCACCGCGAGTCGCCCGTCGCGGTTTTGCACGCGGGCGATGAAACGGTCCAGCCCCGCTTCGATCAGGCGTTCCGGCTCCACCGACTTCTTGTCGCCGTCCTCCTTGATGATCGCCTCGACACGGTCGCCATGGACCACTTGCTTCATGGCGGGCGGCGGCACGAAGTAGGACTCGCCGCTGTCGGTTTCGAGGAAGCCGAAACCGCGATCGGTGGCCTTGATGACACCCTCGGCGCGCGGGGTGGTGTCACGGATCTGTTGCTTGAGCTGCGAAAGCAGCGCGTTGTTCTGCAGCATGGGGGCGTCGGTACAGTTGGCGGGAACGAGCAGCCACTATACGGATTCGGGCCGCCGCCGCCAATCGTCGCACGGCTCTCGTGCTCTCAGCCCAAGGCAGCAGCGAGCGCTCGCGCCTTCCCTCCGGCAATGCAATTGACGCCGAACGAGATCGGCGTTGGGCGAAATGCAGCAGCGCATGGGCGCGCTGGCGAGAGACGCGGTTGTAGCTGCCTCGTCAAAGCACCAATATAAGGCCAATTGGTATTTGACTGGTATTTAACAGGATCTATAGTGGTTATTAACCAGGATCAACGATCATCGCGGAGAAATCATGGATCCCCGTTTTGCCCGGATCGTCCTCGATCCCGATATGGCCACGCCGCTCTATCACCAGCTGGCGCGGCAACTCGGCGACGCCATCGAGGCGGGGGCCTGGCTGGCCGGCGAGGCACTGCCATCGGAGCGGACACTTGCCGAGACGCTGGAAATTTCACGCATCACCGCCCGCAAGGCGCTCGAAAGGCTCGCCGGGCAGGGCTTGATTCGGCGCACCCACGGTTCGGGAACGTTCATCGCGCCGCGCTTCAATCAGCCATTGACGAAATTGACGAGCTTTTCCGAGCTGCTTGCCCAGCGCGGCTTCACGCCGCGCTCGCGTTGGCTGTCGCGGCGCCTCGAGGCGCCGAGCACCGAGGAGGCGCTGCGCCTGGGCTTGCGTGGCGACGCCCGGGTGGCCCGGCTCAAGCGACTGCGCCTGGCCGACGACGTGGTGATGGCGGTGGAGGAGAGCTGCCTGCCGGAAGCGGTATTGCCCGAGCCGGAAGGCGTCGAGCGCTCGCTCTATGCGACGCTGGAGGCCCGCGGCAAGGCGGTGGAGCGCGCCTTGCAGCATCTCACCGCGGTCAACGCCGACGCCGCGCTCGCTGCGCTGGCCGAGGTGCCCGAGGGCCAGGCGCTGCTCAAGGTCACCCGGCTGGGCTATCTCGCCGATGGCAGCCCGGCCGAGCTCACCGTCACTTACTGCCGCACTGATTACTACGACTTCATGGCCGAGCTGTATCGGGCTCGATAAAAAGGTAAGCCAATGCGTTACGGCAACATCCTCACCCCCGAAGGCTGGCGTCTGGGCGAGATTCACTGGCGCTATGGCCGCATCGTCGGGATCGACGGCGCGCCGACGGTCCCGGCGGACAACGACGCGCCCTACGTACTGCCCGGTTTCGTCGACCTGCACGTACATGGTGGCGGCGGCGCCGACACCATGGAGGGGGGCGAGGCGGTGGCGACGCTAGCACGCACCCATGCGCGCTTCGGCACCACCAGCCTGCTGGCCACCACCATGACCGCCACCGCTGCCGAGGTGCGCCGGGTGCTCGGCGAGATCGGTACGCTGATAAAAGCGCCCCCCGGCGAGGGCGCGCGAATCCTCGGCGTGCATCTCGAGGGCCCCTACATCAATCCCGGCAAGCTCGGCGCCCAGCCGCCCCATGCCCGGCCCGGCGAAATCGCCGAGATAGACGCGCTATGCGAGTTGGCGCCGATCCGCCTGGTGACCCTGGCGCCAGAACTTTCCGGCCACTATGCACTGATTCGTCACTTGAGCGAGCGCGGCGTGCGCGTCCAGCTCGGCCACACCCTGGGCAGCTACGAGCAGGGTGTGGCGGCGATGGAGCACGGCGCCTGCGGCTTCACCCATCTCTACAACGCCATGACGGGGTTGCATCACCGCCACCCGGGCATGGTCGGTGCGGCCCTGGCACACGCCGACTTCGCCGAGCTGATCCCCGATCTGCTGCACGTTCATCCCGGGGCGATTCGCGTCGCGCTCAGAAGCATTCCGCGGCTCTACGCGGTCACCGACTCGACCGCCGCCGCCGGCATGCCCGATGGCGAGTACCGGCTCGGTGAGCAGGCGGTCACCAAGTGCCTGGGCGGGGTGCGCCTCGCCGATGGCACGCTCGCCGGCAGCACCCTGACCATGGACCAGGCGCTGCGCAACCTGGTTGCCATCGGCCTGTCGCTAGGCGAGGCCAGCGCGCGGGTATCGCGCCATCCCGCCGACTTTCTCGGCCTGCACGACCGCGGCCGGCTGGCCAACGGCTGTCATGCCGACCTGGTGGTGCTCGATCGTGAGCTGGCGGTCGAAGCCGTCTACGTCGAGGGCCGGCGCGTTGCCGATGGCGACGAGCGCGGTGACGATCCCCCAGCAGGTTCTTCCGCACATCTTCCCGGAGACGACTCATGAGTTCGATGATGCTCAGCGAAGCGCGCAACGCCCCCGAGCGCATCGCCGGCCAACTGACCCGCAACGCCGAGCCGCTGGCCGAGTTCGGTCAGTGGCTGCGTCGGCGCGATCCGCGCGGCGTGGTCACCGTGGCGCGCGGCAGCTCCGACCACGCGGCCAGCTATTTCGCCTATCTATGCATGCAGAGCCGCGGCATACCGGTGGCTTCGCTGCCGCCGTCGCTGACCACCCTGGCGCGGGCGCCCTGGAAGCTCGACGGCCAGCTGGCGCTGGCGATTTCGCAGTCCGGCCAGAGCCCCGACCTGATCGAGACCCAGAAGGCGCTGGCCGCCGGCGGGGCGCAGACGCTGGCGTTGGTCAACACACCGCGCTCGCCGCTGGGCGAGGCCAGCGATCGCGAGATTCCGCTGTACGCCGGCGAAGAGCGCAGCGTCGCCGCGACCAAGAGCTACCTGGCCACGCTGTCGGCCTGCGCTCAGTTGCTTGGTCACTGGAACGGCGATCGTGAATTGCTCGTCGCCCTCGAGGCGCTGCCCGAACGGCTGCGCGTGGCGGCCGGGCAGGATTGGTCGTCGGCCATCGCGGCGCTGCGCGACGCCGACCGGCTGATGGTGGTGGGGCGCGGCGCCGGGCTGGCGGTCGCCCAGGAGGCGGCGCTCAAGTTCAAGGAGACCTGCGCCATCCAGGCTGAGCCGTTCAGCGGCGCCGAGGTCAAGCATGGCCCGATGGCGTTGATCGGCCCGGGCTACCCGGTGCTGGTGTTCGCCCCGCCGGGGCCCGAGCAGGCCGGCCTGCTCGAACTCGCCGAGTGGCTGAGAAGCGTCGGCGCACGGGTCCTGCTGGCCGCCGACGATGGCATCGCAGCGCGCGAGCTGACGCTCGCCGATGCCGGACATGCCGCGCTGCAGTCGCTCTCGGTGATCCAGAGCTTCTATGTCATGGCCGCCGGGCTGGCCGCGGCACGTGGCGGCGACCCCGATCAGCCGCGCCACCTGAAGAAGGTGACCCGTACCCGCTGAGCGTATTCACATTTTCTTATCCGACAACAACAATGCCGGAGGCAACATGGCTTCATTTTTCGACATTCAGGCACCGGTGGACGGCGTGCTCGTCGCCCTCGACGCGGTGCCCGACCCGGTCTTCGCCGAAGGCACCCTCGGCGAGGGCCTGGCCATCGATCCGTTGGGCGATACCCTGCATGCCCCGTGTACCGGGGAGGTCGTGCAGTGTGCGCGTACCGCCCACGCCGTGACGCTGCGCAGCGCGAACGGTATCGAACTGCTGGTTCACCTGGGGCTGGATACCGTCAATCTCGATGGCGCGGGCCTCGAACTGCTGGTCGACGTCGGTCAGCGGGTCGAAGCCGGCGAGCCGTTGCTGCGCTTCGACATCGATCGCGTCGCTCAGCAGGCGATGAGCCTGATTACCCCGCTGGTCGTCGCCGAGCCGGCCGGCTGGCGCCTGGCTTCCCTCGGTGCCCCGCGCAGCGGCGAAACGGTGCGTCGGGGCGAGGTGATCATGCGTCTCGAGGCGCCCGCTTCCGAGGATGGCTTGCCGCGCGGAGATGAAGCGAAGCCGCAGCGAACGGGCGAAGCGACCCGCGAGGTGACCCGAGACGTGACGTTGAGCCTGGCGGCCGGGCTGCATGCGCGGCCCGCGGCGCGGCTGCGCGCCATCGCCCGCGAGCATGACGTCGACCTGGATATAGGCCACGGCGAGATGCGTGTCGAAGCGCGCAGCCTGAGCCGGCTGATGAATATGGGGTTGGTTAAAGGCGATCGCCTGACACTGATCGTACACGGCGCGCGTGCCACGGCGGCGCTGGACGCCGCCGAGCGGCTGTTGAGCAACCCCGAAGCCGACGGACAGTCCGCTAACCAGGTCGACGCGCCGCCCGCCGAGGCCGGGGCAGGGCAGTTGGCCGGGCTGGTCGCCAGTCAAGGACTGGCAATCGGGCCGCTGTATCGTTATGCCGCGCCGCTGCCCGAGGTGCCCACCGAGGGCGACGACCCGGCCAGTGAACGCACCCGCCTCGGCGAGGCGCTCCAGCAGGTCGGTCACGCACTCGAGGAGGCGTTGAAGCGGGCCGAACACGCCGGACAGACCAGCGAGGCGGAGATTCTCGATGCGCACCTGGCCTGGCTCGAGGACCCGGCGCTGTATGATGCCGCCGAGCGCCGCATCGACGACGGACGCAGCGCTGGACAGGCCTGGAAGGAGGCGCTGGACGACGAGGCGGATCGCCTGCAAGCCACCGGCAACAAGTTGCTGGCGGCGCGCATCGCCGACTTGCGTGACCTGCAGCGCCAGGTGATGGCGTGCTTCGGTACGGTGCCGAGCGCCCCGCAGGTGCCCGCCGGCGCCATCGTCATCGCTGACGACCTGACGCCCTCGGAGCTGATCGCGCTGGCCGACCAGCGCCCGGCGGGAATCTGTCTGGCCGCCGGAGGAACCACCTCCCACGTGGCAATCCTCGCCCGCGCGCGCGGCCTGCCATGCCTGGTGGCGATGGGCGTGGCGCTGGAGTCGGTCGAGGGCGAACTGGCGATTCTCGATGCCGAGCGGGGACTGCTCGAACCGCAGCCGGATAGCGCCAGCCTGGATGCCATGCGCGAGCGCATCGCCGCGCGCGAGCGAGTTCAAGGCATCGCGCGCGAGGCGGCCCGACAGCCAGCAACGACCCGCGACGGGCGACATGTCGAGGTCTGCGCCAACGTCGCCGGCGGCGCCGAGGCGCGCATCGCCGCGCGGGAGGGCGCCGATGGCATTGGTCTGCTGCGCAGCGAGTTCCTGTTTCTCGATCGCGACAGCGCGCCGAGCGTCGACGAGCAGCGTCGCGAATACCAGGCTGCACTCGATGCCCTCGGCGGCAAGCCGGTGGTCGTGCGTACGCTCGATATTGGCGCCGACAAGCAGCTGGGCTATCTGCCGTTGCCCCGTGTGGCCAACCCGGCACTGGGGGTGCGCGGCATCCGGCTGTGGGATAGCCAGGCCGCACTGCTGGATAGCCAACTGCGCGCTCTGCTCGCGCTCGAACCGCTCGACTCGCTGCGCATCATGCTGCCGATGGTCAGCGGCATCGGTGAGCTACGGGCGTTGCGCCGCCGCCTGGAGGCCCTCGCCACGCAGCTGGGCGTGAGCCGGCTGCCGCCGCTCGGGGTGATGATCGAGGTGCCCTCGGCGGCGCTGTGTGCGGCGAGCCTCGCCGCCGAGGCCGACTTCCTCTCCATCGGCACCAATGACCTGACCCAGTACACCTTGGCCATGGATCGCGAGGACCCGCACCTGGCGGCACAACTCGACATGCTCCACCCGGCGGTACTGCGGTTGATTCAGGAAACCGTCAAGGGCGCCGCCAGGCGCTGCCCGGTGGGTGTATGCGGGACCGCCGCCGGCGATCCGCTGGCGCTGGCCGTGCTGGTCGCGCTGGGCGTCGATGAACTATCGGTGGAGCCGGCTCGCATCCCCGCGGTCAAGGCGGCGCTGCGCGAACTCGATGCCGCGGCGCTCGGCGAACAACTGCCGGCCTGGTTGACGCTGGACGACGGCGTCGCCGTGCGTGCGCACGTCAAGGCCTGGCTGGACGCGCCGGTCGTCGCCTGATTCGCCACTGTCACTTTCGACAACAGTCACTTTCGACAACAACAACGCCCGGAGGAACATCATCATGCAATTCGACATCATGGGTGGCCTGCAGAAGCTGGGTCGCTCGCTGATGCTGCCCATCGCAGTGTTGCCGATCGCCGGCCTGCTGCTGCGCCTGGGGCAGCCTGATCTGCTCGACATCGCCTTCATCGCCGATGCCGGCAACGCAATCTTCGCCAATCTCGCGCTGATCTTCGCCATCGGCCTGGCGGTGGGTTTCGCCAACGACAGCAACGGCGCAGCCGGGCTTGCCGGGGTGGTCGGCTATGTGGTCCTTGATGCGGTGCTGAACACGCTCAACGAAGACATCAACATGGGCGTGCTGTCGGGCATCATCATCGGTGCCGTGGCGGGGCTTCTGTACAACCGCTTCAAGGACATCAAGCTGCCCGATTACCTGGCATTCTTCGGCGGGCGACGCTTCATTCCGATCGCCACCGGGGTCGCCGCGGTGATTCTGGGGATGCTCTTCGGGGTGGTCTGGCCGGCGGTACAGGCTGGCATCGATGCCCTCGGCCAGTGGCTGATCGAGGCCGGCAATCTGGGGTTGTTCGTCTACGGCGTGCTCAACCGGCTGCTGATTGTCACCGGTTTGCATCATGTGCTCAACAGCCTGGTGTGGTTCGTGTTCGGCAGCTTCGAAGGCGCAACCGGGGACCTCAATCGCTTCTTCGCCGGCGATCCGACGGCGGGCAGCTTCATGGCGGGCTTCTTCCCGGTGATGATGTTCGGCCTGCCGGCCGCGGCTCTGGCGATGTATCACGCCGCGGCGCGGGATCGGCGCGCCCAGGTCGGTGGTCTGTTGCTGTCGCTGGCGCTGACCGCGTTTCTGACCGGCGTCACCGAGCCGATCGAGTTCACCTTCATGTTTCTGGCGCCATCCCTGTATGTACTGCACGCGCTGCTCACCGGGTTGTCGATGGTGATCATGAACCTGCTCGACGTCAAGCTGGGTTTCACCTTCTCGGCGGGGGCCTTCGACTACGCGTTGTCCTACGGGCTGTCGACCAACGGCTGGCTGATGATCCCGGTGGGACTCGCCTATTTCGCGCTGTATTACACGGTGTTCCGCTGGGCGATCGCGCGCTTCGATCTGCCGACGCCGGGGCGCGAGCCGGAAACTGCGGGCATCGCCACTGTGCCGGCCGACGCCGGCGAGCGGGGGTCGGCCTTCGTGCGCGCATTGGGCGGGGCCGTCAACCTGACCAGCGTGGGCGCCTGCACCACGCGCCTGAGGCTGGTGCTCGCCGATGACCAGGCGATCGATGAACCGGCGCTCAAGCAACTCGGCGCGCGCGGCGTACTGCACCTGCGCGGTGGCGGTCTGCAGGTGATTCTGGGGCCGATCGCCGACGGCGTCGCCGACGAGATTCGCGCGGCGATGGGCGCCGAAGGGGCCGTGCCGACTCAGGCTCCTGCCGCTACGTCGGCGGCGCATGACGACGAGCATTCAGCGTTATCCGAACAGGAGCGCGAGCGCTGGCTGACGGCGCTGGGCGGGCGCGGCAATGTCCAGGAGGCTACCGCCGTGGCGATGACCCGCCTGAGGCTGCGCCTGGCCGATGTCGCGAATCTCGATGAGGCGGCCCTCAGGGCGTTGGGCGCGCAGGGTATCCAGCGCATCGAAGGTGGGCTGGTTCACGTAGTGCTTGGCGAGAGGGCAGAACGCGTCGCCGGCGGGGTGGCTCCACACTGAACGAGACGGCGGCGTTAGGCCGCCATACCCGAGAACGCCGAATCTTCATTGATTATTTTCGGCCTTCGGCCGGGTTCGCCAAACGCCACTTTCTAGTGGCGTTTTTTATATATTTCGCCACTTTTTCGCGTCTGGCGTAGCGTAACTATTATATGCATCATAAATCATAATACCTTTCGCTAGTTGCGCTGGTAATGCCATTAACTGCGATCATGGCTGTGAAGCAAATCGAGCGCGCTTCACTTATGCAGACTGGTTCATAAAAACAATGAGTAGCGCCATGACTTTCAATATTGCATGTCCTGTGAGCAAGACAACGGCGTCGCATCCTTCCTATGCCAATGACCCGCTGAACATCGTCAGTGAATGGCCTGAGCTCGTATGGGGCGTGAACCATACGTGTTGCGGCGTCGACTGCCTTTTCCGGGCGGAACCGGTCGATCAATCCCCATGCCCAAGGCGTACCCCGGGCATGAGTTAATGCCTGGCTAATCGATAGTCACAATAAACAAGAGGACGACTCATGGACGGTATTTCGAGAGGCGATGCGCGGACATCGTCGGCAAGGGGCGATGTCGGTTTCTTTGCCCGCGAGCGCACGATAGCAGGGCCGAACTTCAACCGTTGGTCGGTTCCTCCGGCGGCCCTGGCGATCCATCTGTGTATCGGCATGGCCTACGGTTTTTCGGTGTTCTGGCTGCCGATGAGCAACGAGATTGCCAATGCACCGGCCAGCTGCACCAATATCGGCTTGATGCAGGCGCTGACGACGACCACTTGTAACTGGTCGGTGGCCCAGGTGACCTACATATTCGGGATCTTCATCGCCATGCTGGGTGTCTCCGCTGCAATCTGGGGCGCATGGCTGGAGCATGCCGGGCCTCGCAAGGCCGGCTGCATCGCGGCACTGTGCTGGGGCGGCGGCATGATCGTCGGCGGCATTGGCGTGATGGTGCATCAGCTGTGGCTGGTCTACCTGGGGGCGGGTGTCCTCGGAGGCATTGGTCAGGGCCTGGGCTACATCACACCGGTATCCACGCTGATCAAGTGGTTCCCGGATCGACGCGGCATGGCCACCGGCTTCGCCATCATGGGCTACGGCGGCGGTGCGATGGTCGGCGCTCCGCTCGCCGTGTTGCTGATGAGTTACTATTCCTCGGATGGTGGCACCGGCGTCGCCATGACGCTGATCACCATGGGCGTCATCTACACCATCGTCATGGCCAGCGGCGCCATCGGCTTTCGTGTTCCGCCCAACGGTTGGCACCCCAAAGGTTGGCAGCCTTCGCAAGACGCCAAATCCAATGCCATGATCACGAAAGGTCACGTTCATCTCAATCGGGCCTGGAAGACCAAGCAGTTCTGGTTGATATGGGGCGTGCTGTTTTTGAACGTGACCGCCGGTATCGCGGTGATCTCCATGGCCAGCCCCATGCTGCAGGACGTATTCGGCGGTGCCCTGGTCGGTATCGAAGATACGCAAGCCGGGCTCACTGCAGCGCAGAAGGCGGCCGTGGTGGCTGCCGCAGCCGGCCTGGTGGGGCTGATCAGCCTGTTCAACAGTGTCGGCCGGCTGTTCTGGGCGTCGCTGTCCGACAAGATCGGCCGCAAGAATACCTATTACTGCTTCTTCGTTATCGGCATTGTCATGTACTCTCTGCTGCCCACCTGGGGGCAACTGGGCATGGCGGGCATGTTCGTCATTTCCATCTGCATCATTCTCAGTATGTACGGCGGTGGCTTTGCCACGGTGCCGGCCTATCTGGCCGATATTTTCGGCACGCAGATGGTCGGTGCGATCCATGGGCGATTGCTGACGGCCTGGACCGCCGCCGGCCTGATAGGTCCGCTGATCATCGCCGCCCTGCGCGAAGCTCAGCTGAAAGCGGGCGTGGAGCCCGCCCTGGTCTACGATCGAACCCTCTACATCATGGCCGGTTTGCTGTTCCTGGGGCTGATCTGCAATGCACTGGTACGGCCGGTGAAGGAATCCGATCAGATGAGCGCCGAGGAAGTGGCGCACGAGCGTTCCCTGCAGCATGACGACAGCGTCTCGGGTAGCGCCGAAACTGCGGCGCGGGGCAAGTTCGGTGTCGGTGGCGTGCTGGCCTGGCTGGGTGTGGGCGTACCGTTCTTGATCGGGCTATACATTGCGCTGGCCAAGGCGGCGGCGCTGTTTTAAGAGGCGACTGGTTTAAGAGGATAGGCCGAGCGCGCGGCTGGCGCTCGGTCGCTTATTGCCGGTCGCCACCGAGCAGTTCGGCGAAGGTGCATATCTCGCCGCAGCGATCCGGCGCATAGCCCGGCAGCTTGTCGATCTCTGCCAGGAATTCCGGCGATGCCATCAGCGAAAGTAACTGCCGGATATTTTGCTGCCGGAGACGCTCCTCTTGACACACCAGCAGGTAATGTTCAGTGGCCAGATCGAGGAATTCGAGGCCGAACTGGGCGGCGGCGGCCGCGACGCCGAAACCGGCATCGGCCATTCCGGCGGCGACATAGGCGGCCACCGCGGTGTGGGTGAACTCCTCGCGCTCGGCGCCGTGGAGCTGGCGTTCGGTGATGCCGCATTCATCGAGCAACAGCTTGAACAGGATACGCGTCCCGGAATGCCGATTGCGGTTGATTAAGCGGACACCCGGTCTGGTGAGGTCCTGCAGCCCGGTGATGGCCCCGCGGCTGTCGCTGCGAATGATCAGCCCTTGCCTGCGGGTGACGAAGCGGATCACCCGCAGATTGTCCAGGTCGAACTGGTGCTTGTAGATCGCCATGACCTGATCGGCCAACCGCGGGCAGGCCGGGAAATGGAAACTGGCAAGGTCGGATTCGCCCGATGCCAGCGCGCGCAAGGCCTCCGTGGGATTGGTGTATTGCAGATCCAGTTCGACCCGGTCGGAGAAATCCGGCAGCAGAGCCACCGCGTAGCCATGGCTGGCATGCAGGCGCAGCACGGGGTGAGCGCCGGCGAGCAGTTGCTGGAGCTGGATGTTGAGTTCGGAGGCCATGCTGTCGATCTGTGGCCCCAGGCGCGCCTTGATTCGCTGCTCGGACCACAGCAGTGTCTCTCCGAGGGGCGAAAGCTGAGTGCCGTGACCCTTGCGCTTTACCGCCAGCGGCACGCCGAAAAAGTCATTGCCGCGCTTGAGAAGGTTCCAGGCGTGACGATAGGAGATTCCCGTTTGCTGTGCCGCCAAGGTCAGTTTTCCACTATCGTGCACGCTTTTCAGCAAGCGAAAGAGCGCCGGGTCTAGCAGCTCGTCGGTTTCGGTCTTGAACAACCAGGCAGGGGAGGCATGCAGTTTTTTTCTATGCATTGTTTTTCATATTTATGGGGCCGTTGGGGCGTGCTATGTTCAATAAACAGCCTATTTAAACTGCGATAATTAAGCAAGATTGTTCATAGGTAACATAGGCACTGAAACAGTCGCTCAGCGACATGCGAATGACGCGACCGGCAATCCGCGCCTACCTTGGGCGATGTTTCATTGCATTACAATAATCAGCTTGATGAGGCCTAGCCATGACGCCTTCCGGCAAACGCCAGCCGCAGGCATGGACCCTCGAATCGCTCCAGCGTGAAGTCGACGCGCTTAAGGACGAGCCCGGGGCCATGCTGCCGATTCTCCACGCGATTCAGAACTGCTGCGGCTACATTCCCGATGACGCCGTGCCGATCATCGCCGAAACGTTGCGCCATACCCGCGCCGAGGTCCACGGCATCATCAGTTTCTATCATCACTTCCGAAGCCATCCGGTGGGTAGCCACGTGGTGCAGGTGTGTCGTGCCGAAGCCTGCCAGGCGGTAGGCGGTCGTCAGCTCGAAGTGCATATCAAGAAGGGGCTGGGCGTGGATTATCATCAGACCAGTCGCGACCACGAATTCACTCTGGAGCCGGTGTACTGCCTGGGCAACTGCGCCTGCGGCCCGTCGATCCGCGTGGACGATGAGATCCACGGGCGGGTCACCGCCGAGAAGTTCGATCGCCTGGTGGACCGGCTCACCACCTCGATTCTGGAGGTGCAGTGATGACCGTGACCGTCTATGTGCCCCGCGACACCACCGCCCTGGCCTTGGGCGCCGATGATGTGGCCGCACTGATCGAGCAACAGGCGAAACGCCGTGAGCTGGACCTCAAGCTGGTTCGCAACGGCTCTCGCGGGCTGTTCTGGCTGGAGCCGATGGTCGAGGTCGAGACGGCACAAGGCCGTGTCGCCTATGGCCCGGTGGAGCCGGACGATGTCGCCGGCCTGGTCGAAGCGGGCCTGTTCGATGGCGGGGCGGAACATCCGCTGGCCCGGGGGCTGACCGATGAAATCCCCTATCTGAAGCGCCAGCAACGCCTGACCTTCTCGCGCATCGGCATAACCGATCCGCTCTCCATCGACGACTACCGGGCTCACCGCGGTTTCGCCGGGCTGGAAAAAGCCCTGACCATGCAATCCCAGGCGATCGTCGATGAGGTCAAAGGCTCCGGCCTGCGCGGACGCGGCGGCGCGGCCTTTCCCACCGGCATCAAGTGGCAGACCGTCCACGACGAACCCGAAGGCCGGAAGTACATCGTCTGCAACGCGGACGAGGGCGACTCCGGCACCTTCGCCGACCGGCTGGCGATGGAGTGCGACCCCTACATGCTGATCGAGGGCATGACCATCGCCGGACTGGCGGTGGGCGCCACTCAGGGCTACATCTACCTGCGCTCGGAATATCCACTCGCCCACAGAGTCGTCAACGAAGCTCTCCGGCGGGCCTACGCGGCCGGTTATCTGGGCAACGATATCCGCGGGAGCGGCAAGCATTTCGATCTGGAAGTGCGCCTCGGCGCCGGCGCCTATATCTGCGGCGAGGAAACCTCCCTGCTCGACAGCCTGGAAGGCAAGCGCGGCATGGTACGCGCCAAGCCGCCACTGCCCGCCATCGAAGGTCTGTTCGGTCGGCCCACGGTGGTCAACAATGTGCTGTCGCTGGCGGCAGTGCCGTTCATCCTCGATCGGGGCGGCCAGGCCTACGCCGATTACGGCATGGGCAAATCCCGTGGCACCCTGGCCCTGCAACTGGCCGGCAACGTCAAGCGCGGCGGGCTGGTGGAGCTGGCCTTCGGCACTACCCTGCGTGAGCTGATGGAAGATTTCGGTGGGGGCACCGCGAGCGAACGCCCGTTGCGTGCGGTGCAGGTCGGCGGTCCGTTGTGCGCCTACCTGCCCGAAAGCCAGTGGGACCTGCCGCTCGACTACGAAGCCTTCGCCGAAGTCGGTGCAGGGGTCGGCCATGGCGGCGTGGTGATGTTCGACGACAGCGTGGACATGGGCGAGCAGGCCCGCTTCGCCATGGAGTTCTGTAGCGTCGAGTCCTGCGGCAAGTGCACGCCCTGCCGCATCGGCGCGGTGCGCGGCGTGGAAGTGATCGACCGCATTCGCGCCGACGACGACCGCGCCGCGAATCTCGAACTGCTTTCCGATCTCTGCGACACCATGGTGGCCGGTTCGCTGTGCGCCATGGGCGGAATGACGCCATTCCCGGTGCAGAGCGTACTCAAACATTTCCCGGACGACCTGACCCGCTCCCGTGGAGGTTCGCCATGCTGAATTATTTCGATCCCAACAAAGACGCTTTCTCCCAGGATCTGGGCACGCCGGCCCGGCTCTCCGAGCAACATATCGCCCTGACCATCGACGGGACGGAGATCAGTGTCCCGGAGGGAACCTCCGTGTTGCGCGCGGCGGCCCTGGCGGGTATCACCATTCCCAAGCTGTGCGCCTCCGACAATCTGGAAGCGTTCGGTTCCTGCCGGCTGTGCGCGGTGGAGGTCGAGGGCCGGCGCGGCTATCCGGCCTCCTGCACCACGCCGGTAGCGGAGGGCATGAATGTCACCACCCAGAACGGCAAGCTGGCCAAGCTGCGCCGCAACATCATGGAGCTGTACATCTCCGATCATCCGCTGGACTGCCTGACCTGCCCGGCCAATGGCGACTGCGAACTGCAGGACATGGCCGGTGCGGTGGGCCTGCGGGAGGTGCGCTACGGCTTCGACGGTGCGAATCACCTGGGCGCGGAAACCGACGCCTCCAACCCCTATTTCAGCTTCGACCCCAGCAAGTGCATCGTCTGTTCGCGCTGCGTACGCGCCTGTGAGGAGGTCCAGGGCACCTTTGCCCTGACCATCGACGGCCGCGGCTTCGACTCCAAGGTCGCTGCCGGGCAGAACGAAGACTTCATGGACTCGGAGTGCGTGTCCTGCGGGGCCTGCGTGCAGGCCTGCCCGACCTCGACGCTGATGGAAAAGAGCGTGATCGATCAGGGTGTGCCCGAGCACAGCGTGGTCACCACCTGCGCCTACTGCGGCGTGGGTTGCTCGTTCGAGGCGCAGATGAAGGGCGATCAACTGGTGCGCATGGTGCCCTACAAGGGCGGCGACGCCAACCATGGGCACTCCTGCGTGAAGGGGCGCTTCGCGTTCGGCTATGCCACCCACAAGGATCGCATCACCGAGCCGATGATCCGCGAATCCATCGATCAGCCCTGGCGCGCCGTATCCTGGGAAGAGGCGATCGAATTCTCCGCCAAGCGCCTCAAAGATATCCAGGCCAAATACGGGCGCGAGAGTATCGGCGGCATCACCTCGTCGCGCTGCACCAACGAGGAGACCTACCTGGTGCAGAAGCTGATCCGCGCCGGCTTCGGCAACAACAACACGGACACCTGCGCCCGGGTATGCCATTCGCCCACCGGCTTCGGTTTGAAAACCACCTTGGGCGAGTCCGCCGGCACGCAGACCTTCGACTCGGTGATGAAGGCGGACACCATGCTGGTGATTGGCGCCAATCCGACCGATGCCCATCCAGTCTTTGCCTCCCAGATGCGTCGTCGATTACGCCAGGGCGCCACGCTGATCGTCGCCGACCCGCGCCGCATCGATCTGCTCAAGACGCCCCATGGCGGCAAGGGCATGCACCTGGCCCTGAAACCCGGCACCAACGTGGCGCTCATCAATTCGCTGGCCCATGTGGTGGTCGCCGAAGGCCTGGAAGACCAGGATTTCATCGAGAAGCGTTGCGAGACCGAGGCCTACCAGGCCTGGCGCAGTTTCATCAGCGAGGCACGCAACTCACCGGAAGCGCTGGAAGCCGAAACCGGCGTGCCCGCCGAGCAGGTCCGCGAAGCGGCCCGCGCCTATGCCACCGCCGGCAACGGCGCCATCTACTACGGCCTGGGCGTGACCGAGCACAGCCAGGGCTCGACCATGGTGATGGGCATCGCCAACCTGGCCATGGCCACCGGCAATCTCGGCCGCGAGGGCGTGGGCGTCAACCCGTTGCGCGGCCAGAACAACGTGCAGGGCTCCTGCGACATGGGTTCCTTCCCCCACGAACTGCCGGGCTATCAGCATGTGGCCGACCCGGCGGTGCGCCAGCGTTTCGAGGCGGTCTGGAAGGTCAGGATCGACGACGAACCGGGTCTGCGCATCCCCAACATGTTCGACGCGGCGATTGCCGGTACCTTCAGGGCGCTGTACGTGCAGGGTGAGGATATCGCCCAATCCGATCCCAATACCCAGCATGTGGAAAGCGCACTCACTTCGCTGGATTGCCTGATCGTGCAGGATATCTTCCTCAACGAGACCGCCAAGTACGCCCATGTGCTGCTGCCGGGCTCCACCTTCCTGGAAAAGAACGGCACCTTCACCAACGCCGAGCGCCGCATCAACCGCGTACGCAAGGTCATGGCACCGGTAGCCGGCAAGGAGGATTGGGAGGTGACCCAGGAGCTGGCCAACGCCTTGGGCTATCCGATGAACTACAGCCATCCCTCCGAGATCATGGACGAGATCGCCCAGTTGACCCCGACGTTCACCGGGGTCAGCTACGCCAAGCTGGATGAATTGGGCAGCATCCAGTGGCCATGCAACGAGGCGCACCCCAACGGCACGCCGACCATGCACGAAGTGGACTTTCCCATCGGCAAGGGCCATTTCGCGATCACCGACTATGTGGCCACCGAAGAGCGTACCAACCGGCGCTATCCGCTGCTGCTCACCACCGGGCGGATCCTCAGTCAATACAACGTCGGGGCCCAGACCCGGCGCACCGAGAACAGCCGGTGGCATGAAGAGGACGTGCTGGAGATCCATCCCAGCGACGCCGAGCTGCGCGGCATTCGCGAGGGCGACTGGCTGGGCGTGTCCAGCCGCGTGGGGCAGACCGTGTTGCGCTGCAAGATCAGCGAACGCATGCAGCCGGGGGTGGTCTACACCACCTTCCACCATCCGGGCAGCGGCGCCAACGTGATTACCACCGACAACTCCGACTGGGCCACCAACTGTCCCGAGTACAAGGTCACCGCGGTGCAGGTGGAGACCGTGTCGCAGCCGTCGCAATGGCAGAAGCAGTTCCGGCATTTCGACGAGCGCCAGCAGGCCCATCTCGGACTCGGACTGTCAGCCGAGCCCGCCGTCACCACGCTCAAGTGACCTCACTCAGGATTCGCCGCAGGGAGATGCCCGATGAGCGATCAGCAACTGCAGCAATTGATCAAGATGGTCAACCAGATCGCTGCCAACCAGCACGGTGAAAAGGCGCAGGCCGCGCAGCGCGTGGCGATGCACCTGCAGAAATTCTGGGCCCGCAGCATGAAGGCCCGGATCATCGCCTACCTGGACGACGATGGCTCGGATCTGTCGCCATTGGCGCGAGAGGCCGTGGCATGCCTCAAGCACGAACGCCAGGCGGGCTGAGGAGGACCCGGCCCGGCAAGCGTCAGGGGTGTCGGCAAAGTGGATCGGCGGGGACTTGCGATCTCCGCCGTTACCGAGTGGCCATTTTGCGGTAGCCTGAGTGACAAACTGGTCACAGGAAACTGCATGCAGTCCCATCTGATTGTCACCGATCTGGACAAGACCCTGCTCAATGCCCAGCACGGTCTCGATGAATTGACCATCGAGACCTTTCAGGCCCTGGCTGCCCAGGGCCATCATCTGGCGCTGGCATCGGGCCGCCACTTTCACGATATTGCCGCGTTCCGCCGGAGGCTGGGTGTCCCCGCCCATGTCATCAGCACCAATGGCGCGCATCTCTACGCGCCCGACGACAGCCTGATTGCCGAGCAGTGGGTGCCGGCCGAACTGGTCCGAGCGCTGGTCGAGCTGCCCCGCGATGCCGCGATTCGGCTCAATCTCTATACCGGCGACGAGTGGTTGATCGACGCGCCGGCTCCCGAGTTGATGGCGTTGCACGCGCACAGCGGTTTTCGCTATCGGATCGCCGATCTCGAAGCCCACGATGGCAGCGGCGTCGGCAAGGTATTGTGTATCGGCGATCCCGAGGCCCTGGCGACCCTCGAGCAGAGCATCAACGACAGCCTGGGCACGCGTTTGCACGTGACCTACTCGATGGCCGACTCGCTGGAGATCATGGCCGAGGGTGTCAACAAGGGCGCCACCCTCGAGCGCCTGATGGCGCGCCTCGAAATCCCCGCCGAGCGTTGCCTGGCGTTCGGCGATAACCTCAATGACGCCGAGATGCTGGCGTTGGTCGGTCATGGCTTCATCATGGAAAACGCCCATCCCGAGCTTGCACGGCGGATTCCCGGTGCCGTGCGCATTGGCCACCACCACTCGTCCGGCGTCGCCCGGCGGTTGCGCGAATATTTCGCGTTGAATGTCGCGGCGAGGTAGCCGCGTTATGCCATTGTCCTGTGACAAGGAGCGTCATCATGGCAGCGAACAGCGAGCGCTTGCGTGACTATACGCGCAAGGTCTGGATAGCGGCCGGCGTTGCCGCTGCCACGGTGGCGATACTGGCCACGCTCTGGTTCGGTTTCGAAATCCTGCTGATGGTCTTCGTGGGCTTGCTGCTGGCCTTGGCCTTTTCACTTCCGGCGGGTTGGCTATGTCGGCATAGTTTTCTGTCCCGTCGCTGGGCGCTGCTGGTCGTGTTGCTTGTGATCAGCGGCCTGCTCGCCGCCTTCAGTGTGAACTTCGCGTTCAGCATTGGCCAACAGTTCGAGCAACTCGCCGAGACGCTGCCCGGCTCGCTGGTTGAGCTGAAGACGATGCTAAGCCAGTGGCCGATGGGTTCGCAGATCATCGAATGGATCAGCGAGAATCCGTCGCCTGACGCTAATCTCAGTAGCTGGTCCACACGGGTCTCGACGGTGTTCTCGACGACGTTCGGGGCGTTGCTCAACGTCGTGGTGGTGGTGTTTATCGGTCTGTTCATCGCTTTCGATCCCGGGATCTATCGAACCGGTCTGATAAAGCTCATCACGCCTGCACATCGCGAGGGTGCGGCCGTCGTGCTGGAAGCCATCAAGCACAAGCTGGCCTGGTGGCTGCTTGGTCGGCTTGCTTCAATGACTGCCGTAGGCTTGCTGGCGGGCGTTGGCCTCTGGGCGTTGGGAATCCCGATGGCCTTGTCGCTGGGTCTGCTGGCGGCGCTGCTATCGTTCATTCCCTATCTGGGACCGCTCTTTTCGGCGGTTCCCGCCTTGCTGGTGGCCTTTTCGGTCGATTCGACGGCCATGCTGCATGTCGCCGTGCTCTATACCGGCGTTCAGACGCTGGAAAGTTATCTGGTCACGCCGCTCATCCAGCGCGAGGCGGTCAGTATTCCACCCGGTTTGTTATTGATCGTGCAGGTATGGCTGGGGCTGGTGGCCGGGCTGTTGGGCATGCTGGTGGCCGAGCCATTGATCGTGCTGGGCATGATCCTCGTGCAGCGTGTATATGTGAAAGGTTGGCTGGAGCGGCAGGACCCACCCGTCGAGCAGGCGCCTGAACCGACCGCTGGCGGTGATGTCCGGCGCTGACGGGAGCGCCTCGGCTCATGGTTCCGATCGATGCGACGCGGACCGGTCGCTCTCGCCGGGTGTCTCGAGCCGGCGCAGGCGCTGCCAGAGTTCGCTGCGCAGATCGGCGATGCGCGGCGCCTCGGCGTCGGCAAACGGCAGCGGACGGGTGAGGCGCAGCGCGCGCAGCCCCAGGCGCGCCGACAACAGCCCCACGCCGAGCCCCTGGCCGGCGCGTACCGAGAGCTTGCTGGCGAGATTCATCGAGAACAGCTCCATGCTGGCCTCGGAGGCGATTTCGCTGGCGCCGGCGAAGGCCAGGTTGGCGAGCACCTGGCGAAACAGCTTGAGCCGACTGGCGTAACCGAGTTCCAGGCCATACAGCGCGGCGATGCGCTCGAGCATCGCCAGGTTGCGCCAGGCGACCAACAGCATGTCGATCAGCGTCAGCGGGCTGACCGCGACCATCACCGCGGTGTCCCCCGACATTCGCGAAATCAGTCGGCGCGCCTCTCGATCGCGCGGAGCGAGTACATGATGGGCCAGTAGCGCACGTGTCTCGGCGCCGTCGTGGTGGGACTGATGCGCTTGCAGGAAGGCCTGCCAGTGGGGATGGTCGCGGTCGAGTTGCATCTGCTCGCGCAGCGACTCGGCGAGTTGGCGCGCCTCGCGGCCGGCTTCGGTGCGGCCGGCTTCGGCGTCCAGCCCCTCGAGGCGCTGGCGTAGCGCGCCATGGCGTCGCAGCCGGCGTAGCCGCCACAACTCGCGCAGCAGCGCCGAGCCACCCAGGGCGAGTGCCAGCAGCCCGAGCAGGCTCCAGGCGCCGCTCAGCCAATCGCCGCCCAGCGAGGCCCGGTAGAGCGTCTCGCCGGCTTCGATGGCGCCCAGCGTGAGGCTGCCGCCGAGCAGCGTCAAAAGCCCCCAGCGGCGCTTGCGCGGTCGTCCCAGCCCACGCTCCAGGGCGGCGCCGGTGGTCGGGGGCAGCGCCTCGTCCGCGTCGCGGCGTTGGGTCGTTAGCTCGACGGGGTAGTGCTCGGCCGGCCGCGGGTCCGGGTGGGCGCCGACACGCGCGGCGTCGGGTTCGTCGAGGTTTTTTTCGAGAGTGAAGCGCTGCTGGGGGCGCGGGTCGCTCATGTCAGTTTGTCTCCGATCAGCCAGTCGAGGGCGGCGTCCAGGCGAATGTGCGGCAGGCCGTCACCGCGGCTGGCGCGGGGCAGCGGACGAAAGGCGGTGAAGCTGAAGCCTTGACGGGCCCAGAAGTCGGCGCGGGGCAGGCGCGCCGGAACCTCGCCGGGAAACACCAAGTGCGCCTCGCCGGCCAGGTCGGTGCCGCGCAGTGCCGGGATGCGCGTTCCCTGTTGACTGACTTCATGCACTTCGGTGGCGCGCAGCGAGGCCAGCGACAGCGCGCGTACCGGGATGTCGGCATAGCGCAGGTCCTTGATCGGCTCGGCGAGCAGCGCCTCGAGCAAAGCGACCAGCTTGCCGTGCTGCTCGGGGGTAACGTGATCGGCCTTGGTGGCGGCGATCGCCAGGCGGTCGATGCGCGGCGCGAACAGCCGCGTGAGCAGGCTGCGCTTGCCGTAGTCGAAGCTCTTCATCAGCGTCGCCAGGGCCCGCGACAGGTCCTCGAAGCGTTCCGGCCCGGCGTTCAGCGCGCCGAGCACGTCCACCAGCACGATCTGCCGGTCGAAGCGCCGAAAGTGCTCGCGATAAAACGGCTTGACCACGTGCTGCTGATAATAGGCGAAGCGCCGCGCCAGGGTGCGGTAGACGCTGTCCTCGGGAAGCGCCTCGAGACGCGCCCGGTCCGCTTCGCCGACGCCCGGCAGCGGGAAGAACTGCAGTACCGGGGCACCGTCGAGATCGCCGGGCAGCAGGAAACGCCCCGGCTGCAGGTCGGCGAAGCCGGCTTCACGGGCCGCGCGCAGGTAACCGGCATAGTGCTCGGCGATGCCTGCCAGCCGGGCCTCGTCGGCGCTGGCCGCGGGGTCGAGCGCGTCGATCGCGGCCAGCCAGTCGCTGGCCAGCTCGCGTCGCGCCGGGCTCAACGAGGCCTGCTGGCGCTCGCACCAGCTCAGGTAGTCGTGCTCGAGCAGCGGCAGGTCGAGCAGCCATTCGCCGGGGTAATCGAACAGATCCAGCGTCAGGGTCGCGCTGTCGCTGGCGAAACCGGCCAACAGGCCGTGGCGTTCGGGGCGATAGCGAATGCGCAGGCGCAGCTCGCTGATGCCGCGGGTCGGGTCGGGCCAGCGCGGCGGCTCGGCATCGAGCGCGGCCAGCGCCTGGTCGTAGGGAAAGCGCGGTATGCCAAGGTCCGCCTGGGCGATGCGCTGGGCGCCGAGCAGGCGCCCTTCGCGGGCCGCCGGCAACAGGTCGAGGCGTGCCTCGAGCCCGGCGTGACGCAGCTGATGGACCAGCGAGGTGAGAAAGGCCGTCTTGCCGGCCCGGGATAGCCCGGTGACTGCCAGGCGCAGCTGGCGGTCACGGCCGCGTTCGATGAGATTGCTGACTTCGCGTGCCAGGGTCTGGCGCATGGAATCGAGATCCGCCGAGAAATTCAGCCTCTAATCTGGGGGCGTTGAGCGCCGCTGGCAAGTCGCAGCCAGGCCAGCGCGCCCAGCGGTAACAGCGAAAGCGGCAGCAACACGGCATTGAGGCCGGCCCAGCCGAGGCCGGCTTCGAGCGGCCCGGCAAGCAGTGCGGTAAGGCTCACCGTGGAAAACACCAGGCACTCGTTGGCGGCCTGGGTGCGGGCCTTCTCGGCCGGGCGATAGGTCTCGGTAAGCAGGCCGGTGGCGGGCAGAAAGGTCAGGTTCCAGCCCAGCCCGAGCAGTACCAGCGCCGCGTAGTAGCCGTACAGCCCCACCTCGAACTGGGCCAGTACGCCGCATCCGGCGAGCAGCAGGCAGCCGATGGCGATCATCCTCGGCGCGCCGAAGCGTGCGGTCAGCCGGCCGGTGACGAAGGACGGCAGGAACATCGCCAGCACATGCCATTGAATGGTGGTGGCCACGTGATCGAAGGTGAAGCCGGCGCGCTGCATGGCCAGTGGCGTGGCGGTCATCGCCAGGTTCATCACCCCGTAGCCGACCAGCGCGCTGAGCGCGGCGACAATGAATGTCGGCTGGCGCAGGATCTCCCCCAGCGGTCGCGCCGGCCCCTCGCCGTGAGTACGCTGGGCTGGCGGCAGGCGGGTGAAGGCGAGCAATACCAGCGCCAGGGCATAGAGCAATCCGAGGCCCAGGAAGCTGCCCAGAAAGGGCACGTCGGTGAGTTCGCGGCTGGTCCGGGCCAGCCACGGGCCGAGGAAGGCCGCCAGTACTCCGCCGCCCATCACCAGCCCGATGGCGCGATCGCGCAAGACCGGCGGAGCGGCCTCCACCGCGGCGAAGCGGTAAAGAGTGCCGAAGCCGATACCCACGCCGATCAGCCAGGTTCCCAGCATGAACGGGACGAACCGCTCGGCTTGCAGCGCCCAGGCCGCTACGCCGACCCCGGCGATGCCCAGCAGGTTGCCGAGCATGAAACCGCGCTTGCGCCCCAGTCGGGCCATGATCAGCGAGGCGGGTATCGTCGCGCACATCAGGCCCAGCAGCTGAGTGGCCACCGGCGCGGTGGCCCAGGCCGGCCCCGGAGCGAGGCGCACACCGATCAATGGCGACACAGCGATCAGCAGAATGTTGCCGCTGACCAGCAGCGCCTGGCACAGCGAAAGCAGGGTGACGGTCAAGGGCATGGCTGGCGTCCGGTTTAAGGCATATCGCTAGGGCCTGTTGACGTTTCGTCGCGGCCGCGACGAAACGTCAACAGGCCCTAGTGTCACCTCGGCGGGACGGGGCGGCAACGTTCACCTGACCATCGCCGGAGCATGCAAGCGCAACGACCCCGCCGTTTGGCGGGGTCGCAGGGAGCGGTTGCAGTTCGAGAGGTCCGCGAATTATACGCCGCCGGCAAAGGCCGCGTAGATGGCGATGACCAGCACCACCAGCACGATGCCCGCCGGAACGGCGCCTTTCCACGGGGTCAGGTCGACTTCGCCGCTGTCTTCATGGACCCACGGCGTCGCCCGCGGGGCGAGCTTGCCGATGACCAGCATCATGATCACCAGCAGCGCGAATACCAGGCCCACGAAGTGGAAGTTGTGAATGTAGTCGAGCAGGCCGGTGAACGGCGGGACGAAGTAGACCGCGGCGATCACCAGGCAGCCGCCGATCAGCGCGATCTTGGCGGCAATCGCCGGTACCCGCTTGGTCAGCAGGCCGACCACCACCACGGCGAGGATCGGGATGAAGTACAGCGCGTTCATCTTCTGCAGGTAGCCGAACAGGCTATCCTGGCCGGCCAGCAAGGGGGCGATGACCATCGCCGCGAAGGCCATGATCCAGCCGAAGATCTTGCCCGAGCGGACCACCTGCTGCTCGCTGGCGTTCTTGTTGAACACGCCCTTGTAAAGGCCCAGGCTGAACAGGGTGGTGGTGCTGTTGAGCGCCGAATTGAACGACGACAGGATCGCGCCGACCATCACCGCGGCAAAGAAACCGGTGAGGTAGGGCGGCATGACGTTGAAGACCAGCTGTCCGTAGGCGGCATCGGCCTTGATGCCTTCGCCAGCATACAGGTTGTAGGCGATGATCCCCGGCAGCACCAGGTACAACGGTCCGAGCAGCTTGAGCAGGCCGGTCAGCAGCACGCCCTTCTGGCCCTCGGCGAGGGTCTTGGCGGCGAAGGTGCGCTGGATGATCTGCTGGTTGGTGGTCCAGTAGAACAGGTTGATCAGCAGCACGCCGGTGAACAGTGTAGAGAACGGTACCTGCTGTTCCGGGCCGCCGATCGAGTTGAGTTTCTCGGGATTCTGTTGCTTGAGAATCTCCCAGCCGGCCATTACGCCGTTGCCGTCACTGACTGCCTGCAGGCCGAAGTAGACGACCACGAAGCCGCCGATCAGCAGGCCGACGCCGTTGATGGTATCCGACACGGCAACGGTGCGCAGGCCGCCGAACAGCGCATAGATCGAGCCGATGATGCCGACGACCCATACACTGCCCCACAGCAGGGTCGTACTGGACTGAATGCCGGTCAGTCCCGGCAGGTCGAGCATGCCCTGCAGGCCGATCGCTCCAGAGTACAGGATGATCGGCAACAGGATCACGGCGTAGGCCAGCAGGAAGATGATGTTACAGATCAGCTGGGTGGTGTTGTCGAAACGCAGCGACAACAGCTGCGGCACCGTGGCGATGCCGCTGCGCAAGAAACGCGGCAGGAAGAACAGCCCCAGCGCGACCAGCGCGATGACCGCGATCACTTCCCAGGCCATGACGCTCAGACCATCGGTGAAGGCGCTGCCGTTGAGGCCGACCATCTGTTCGGTGGACAGGTTGGTCATCAGCAGCGAGCCGGCGATCAGCGGGAAGGTCAGGCTGCGCCCGGCCAGGAAGTACCCACGCGTGCTGCTGTGGTCGTCCCGGCGTGTGACCCACCAGGTGATCGCAGCGACCAGCCCGGTAAAGAAGAAAAATGAGATAAGGGTTAGGGCATGCATAGGTTGAAGAATCCTTGGATGGCTTGACGAGCGCGACAGGCTCCGCTGCAGCTCACGGCTGAACTAAAGTATAAGTACATGAGCGTGTTCTTCCATTAGCCATTTGTCGGACATAACTCTGATAATGTCGGCTTGGGCCTGTAATGGTTCGCCTCAGCGCGATCCTTTCAGGCATGCGTGAGTCACCGTTACAGCTATCGCCTCTCAGCGGCTATGCTAAGGACGGGTGCCTGGCTGACAGGGTCGCGTCGGCCGCTAACGAGCCCGGGCGGGCAACGCAAATTGCGATACGGGAGTCAGCATGGCCGAGACGTCAGCACAGCGGGTATTGAGTTTCTGGTTCGAAACCCTGGGCGCCAAGCAGTGGTTCGCCAAGGATGCGCGGCTCGACCGGCACATCGGCGATCGTTTCGCGGCGTTGCATGAGGCGGCCAGGGCCAATGAACTCTGGGCCTGGCGTGAGTCGCCGCAGGGGCGGTTGGCGGAAATCCTGCTGCTCGACCAGTTTTCGCGCAATCTCCATCGCGACCGGCCGCAGGCGTTCGCGCAGGATCCGCAGGCGCTCGCCCTGGCCCAAGTCGCGGTGGCCCAAGGCGCTGACCGGCATCTTGAGATCGCTCAGCGCGCCTTCTTGTACATGCCCTATATGCACAGCGAATCGCTGGTCATCCATGACGAGGCGCTGCGGCTTTTCACCCAGCCGGGGCTCGAGGAGAACCTCAAGTTCGAGCGGCGACATCACGAGATCATTGCCCGATTCGGTCGCTATCCACATCGTAACGCGATACTCGGGCGTTCCTCGACACCCGATGAGCAAGCCTTTCTCACCCGACCCGGCTCGTCATTCTGAGCTCCGCTGTGGCAGTCTGGGTGAGCCATTTCGATAGAAAAAGTGAAGGGAGTCCTGGATATGGGTCTGATTCTGTGGTTGATCATCGGCGGTCTGGCCGGCTGGATTGCAGGCAATGTCATGCGCGGTGGCGGCTTCGGCATCTTCGGCAATATCGGTGTGGGGATCGTCGGCGCGGTGCTCGGCGGGCTGCTGTTTCGGCTTATCGGTCTAGCCTCTACCGGAATCATCGGTTCGCTGGTAACCGCCACGGTGGGCGCCGTAGTGCTGCTGTGGATCGTCGCCAAGCTGCGCAAGGGCTGACGGCAACGACGCCGACTGGGCATCAGCCGGGACTGGCTCTCGTCCGACGCTGTCATCATCGGGCCAAATAGGTGCCGGAGCGGTTTGCGCTGCCCGGGTCATCGTGTCTATCTTCTACAAGGCAAACGAAAAAGGCAGGACGACACAACGCCGCCGAACGGAAAGTCATGGAACCGATAGGCCATGTTCGGCGGTGACTTGAAAGTGGGTGGAGCCATTCCAGCAAACGAGGAGAGTTTGATAATGGCGAACAATCCCCATACGCGCCCCAATAGCGACGAGGCGCATGACAAGGAATTCAAGACCAACGAGCGCAGCAAGTCGGAGAATCTCGAGAAATATTGCAGCGATGCCGAGGGGCACGACCTGCGGACCAATCAGGGTACGCGTATTGCCGATAACCACAATTCGCTGAAGGCCGGCGAGCGTGGTCCCACGCTGATGGAAGACTTCATCTTCCGCGAAAAACTCAATCATTTCGATAATGAGCGGATTCCCGAGCGCATCGTCCATGCGCGTGGCGCAGCCGCTCACGGCTATTTTCAGCCTTACGACAATGCCGCCCAGTATTCCAAGGCCGGTGTGTTCCAGGACCCCAACAAGAAGACGCCGGTCTTCGTGCGTTTTTCCACGGTGCAAGGCGCACGTGGTTCGAACGACACCGTGCGTGACGTGCGCGGCTTCGCCACCAAATTCTATACCGACGAGGGCAACTGGGACCTGGTCGGCAACGATATGCCGGTGTTCTTCATCCAGGACGCCATCAAGTTTCCCGATTTCGTGCATGCGGTGAAGCCCGAGCCCCACAACGAGGTCCCCCAGGGGCAGTCGGCCCACGACACCTTTTGGGATTTCGTCTCGCTGATGCCCGAGAGCACCCACATGGTGCTATGGACCATGTCGGATCGGGCCTTCCCGCGTCACTATCGCAACATGGAAGGCTTCGGCGTGCATACCTTCCGGCTGGTCGACAAGCAGGGCAAGGCACGTTTCGCCAAGTTCCACTGGAAGCCGCTGGCCGGTACCTGCTCGCTGATCTGGGACGAGGCGCAGAAGTTGTGGGGGCGCGATCCGGACTTCAACCGCCGCAACATGTGGGACGACATCGAGAGCGGTGATTTCCTGGAGTTCGAATTCGGGGTGCAGATCGTCGAGGAAGAGGACGAACACAAGTTCGACTTCGACCTGCTCGATCCGACCAAGATCATCCCCGAGGAACAGGTGCCGGTCGTCCCCATCGGCAAGATGGTGCTCAACCGCAACCCCGACAACTACTTCGCCGAGACCGAGCAGGTGGCGTTCAATCCGGCCAACGTCGTGCCGGGAATCGACTTCACCAACGATCCGCTGCTGCAGGGCCGGCTGTTCTCCTACCTGGATACCCAGATGCTGCGCCTGGGTGGGCCGAACTTCCACGAGATTCCCATCAATCAGCCAGTGGCGCCGTTCCACAACAATCAGCGCGATTCGATGCATCGCCAGACGATCAACAAGGGCCAGGCGTCCTACGAGCCCAACTCGATCGACGACGGCTGGCCGCGGGAAACGCCGCCGGCGCCGCAAAACGGTGGCTTCGAGACAGTCAACGAGCGCATCGATGCCAACAAGATTCGTGCGCGCAGTCCGTCGTTCGGCGATCACTACTCCCAGGCCACGCTGTTCTGGAACTCCCAGAGCGAGGCCGAGAAGGAACACATCATCGCCGCCTATACCTTCGAACTGTCAAAGGTGGAGCGGCCGTGGATCCGGGAGCGGGTGATCAAGGAGATTCTGCCCAACATCGATCTCGAGCTGGCGCGGCGGGTCGGCGAGAACCATGGTGTCGAGACGCCGACCGAGAAGCCGGCGCCCGCCGATGAGTTGGGCAAGAGTGCGCAGCAGGAATCGCCCGCATTGAGCCTGATGGCGCGACTGCCGCATGACATCAAGTACCGCAAGGTCGCGCTGCTGGTGGCCGATGGAGTCGATGCCGATCAGCTCCAGTCGCTCCAAGCCAAGCTGCAGGCCGAAGGCGCCAAGGGCATCGTCATCGCGCCCAGCATGGCACCGATGACGGCTATCGGCGGCCAGAGCGTGGTGCCTGACGCCATGCTCAACGGCCTGCCGTCGGTGACCCTGGATTCGGTGGTGGTGGTCGGCGGCGCCGAAAGCGTCAAGACGCTGTCGCAATCCGGGCTGGGGCTGTATTACGTTCAGGAGGCCTACAAGCACCTCAAGGCGATCGCCGCCGTCGGCGAGGGCAAGGATCTGTTGTCCGCGGCGGGCGTGCCCACCCAGGAAGACGGTATCTTCCTCGGGGCCGCGGTGGACGATGTCTTCACGCCGTTCGCCGAGGCGATGGGCCAGCATCGCGTCTGGTCGCGCGACTCGAAGGCCAACAGCATGCCGGCCTGATCGCCAGCTGACGAGGCTGCAATCGCTGAAATAGAAGCGCCCCGCTTGAAAGCGGGGCGCTTTTCTTGGGACTTGATATCCGGCCAGCACGGCCGCGACTATCAGGCGGTCGCGGCGCTTTTGTTGCCGACCAACTCGCTGAGTGCCGATTCGAGGATCCCCAGGCCTTCCTCGAGCACCTCGTCCTGGATGGTAACCGGCATCAGAAAGCGGATGGTGTTGCCGTACATGCCGCAGGACAGCAGGATCAGCCCTTTCTCGCGGGCCTTCTTGCACAGCGCCCCGGTCAGCTCGGCATCCGGCGTATGGTTGGCCTTGTCGGAAACCAGCTCGAAGGCCGCCATGGCGCCCATGTTGCGAGGATTGTCGATACAGTCGAACTGCTGCTGCCAGGTGGCGAAGCGCTTGGCCAGCTTGTCGCCCAGCGCCTGGCTCTTGGCGAGGATGTTCTCCTGCTCGAAGACCTCGAGCACCGCCAGGGTCGCCGCGCAGGAAACCGGGCTGCCGGTGTAGGTGCCGCCCAGCGAATTACCGCCGGACGCGTCCATGTGCTTGTCGGTGCCGACGACGGCCGAGATCGGCATGCCGTCCGCCATGCTCTTGGCCATGGTGATGATGTCCGGCTCCACGCCGCTGTGTTCGATGGCGAACAGCTTGCCGGTACGCCCGAAGCCCGATTGCACCTCGTCGACGATCATCAGCATGCCATGCTCGTCGCAGATCTCGCGGACCTTCTTCAGAAAGCTCGCCGGTGCGGCGTAGAAACCGCCTTCGCCGAGCACCGGCTCGATGACCACCGCCGCGGTGTCCCTGGGATTGGCGTCGGTCTTGAGCGCCATCTTCAGGCCGCGCAGCGCTTCGTCCTCGCTGACGCCGTGATACGCTACCGGATACGGGGCGCGGAACACGTTGCCCGGCATGCTGCCGAAGTCGCTCTGGTAGGGCGCGACCTTGCCGTTCATGGCCATGGTCATGAAGGTCCGGCCGTGATAACCGCCGTCGAAGCAGATGATGTTGTTGCGGCCGGTCGCGGCACGGGCGATCTTGACGGCGTTTTCCAGCGCTTCGGCGCCGGAATTGGCCAGCATGACCTTGGCGTGGCCACGCACCGGGGTGATCTGGCTGAGCTTCTCGGCCACCTTCACGTAGCCTTCATAGGGCATGACGGTCTGGCAGGTATGCATCACCTTGTCGAGCTGGGCCTTGACCGCCTCGACCACCTTGGGATGGCGATGGCCGATGTTGAGCACCCCGATGCCGCCGGCGAAGTCGATGAAACGCTTGCCGTCGGCATCCCAGACTTCGGCGTTCTCGGCGCGAGCGGCGAAGTGCTCCGCCGGACTGGCGGCACCGTTGGCGACATAACGTGTCTTGAGTTCGTTGAGCTGAGCGTTATTCATGCATGGCCTCCTTGTGCAAGGCGTTAGGGAACACTACATAAATGTCTGCGCGGGCAAATCGCTGCGTTGTGCGGTGCCGAAGCGTCGGACCGTCGGAATCCTCACATATAACCCATATGCTCCGGTTCCTGTGCTCCGTACGCCTTGCGCTTTACTTGGGGGCGCCCAGCCCGCTCGCCTATTTATCCAGCGTTCCTTGGGCTATTGATCACAGTCCACCGACGCAGACGTACTTCAGTTCGGTAAAGTCTTCGAGCCCGTGACGCGATCCCTCACGCCCGAGGCCCGATTCCTTGACGCCGCCGAACGGCGCCAGTTCGGTCGAGAGCAGGCCCTCGTTGACGGCTACCATGCCGTATTCCAGCTGTTCCATGACGTGCCAGATGCGTCGGTAGTCACGCGCATAGAAATAGGCGGCGAGGCCAAACTCGGTGGCGTTGGCCATGGCGATGGCCTCCTCATCATGTTCGAAGCGGAAGACCGGCGCCAGCGGGCCGAAGGTTTCCTCGCCCGCGACCCGCATTTCGGCCGTCACATCGGCGAGCACGGTGGGCTGAAAGAACCTGCCGCCCAGGGCATGGCGCGCGCCGCCGCAGATCAGCCGTGCGCCCTTGTCGAGCGCATCGCCGATGTGCGCTTCGACCTTGCTCACCGCCGCGGCATTGATCAGCGGTCCTTGAACCACGTCGTCCTCCAGACCGTTACCGACCCTTAGCTGACCGACGCGCTTGGCCAGCTTGTCTAGGAAAGCGTCGTACACATTGGCCTGTACCAGCAAGCGATTCGTGCACACGCAGGTCTGTCCTGAGTTGCGGAACTTGGAGGCAATGGCGCCTTCCACCGCGGCATCCAGGTCGGCATCGTCGAAAACGATGAACGGCGCATTGCCGCCAAGTTCCATGGACACCTTCTTGACGCTCCCGGCGCATTGCGCCAACAGCCGTTTGCCGACCGGCGTCGAGCCGGTGAACGAGACCTTGCGCACCCGCGGGTCGGTGGTCAGTACCTCGCCGATGGCCGCGGGACGCGACGCGGTCACCACGTTGAACACCCCGGCCGGCAGCCCGGCGCGCTCGGCCAGGCCGGCCAGCGCCAGCGCGGTCAGCGGTGTCGCCTCGGCCGGCTTGACGACCACCGGGCAACCAGCGGCCAGCGCCGGCGCGCACTTGCGGGTGATCATCGCCAGCGGAAAGTTCCAGGGCGTGATCGCCGCGACCACGCCCACCGGTTCGCGAAACACCAGGATGCGCTTGTCGGCGCCATGGCCGGGCAACGTCTCGCCGGCGATGCGCTTGGCCTCCTCGGCGTAATATTCGACGAAGGCGGCGCCGTAGCCGACCTCGCCGCGTGATTCGACGAGTGGCTTGCCCTGTTCGAAGGTCATTAACCGGGCCAATTGCTCCTGATGGGCGATGATCAGTTCGAACCACGTCCGCAGCAGGGTGGCACGTTGCTTGGCTGGCAGCCGCCGCCACGCCGGCCAGGCCGACTCGGCGGCGGCGATCGCCTCGCGCGCGGCGTCGGCGTCCAGGTCGGGTATCTCGGCGAGAACCTCGCCATTGGCGGGATTGCTGACCGGGAAATGGCTGGCCGCATCGCGCCACTGACCGGCGATGTAGGCCTTGGGGGTCAGGAAGTCGGGGAGGGTTGATGCCATGACGGAGCTCCAGAAATGGACAGGCGAATGCTTGGGGACCATGTTTTACGCAGTGTGCGATATTTAAAACACTTCGCCAAGTATTTTCAGACATGGTCTGGGCGCGTACACAGGGCATCGGTGTAAAGCACGCTTTTCCGGTACACTATCTCGCCCGGTTTCCGTTCGTCAGCGATAGAGGTGTCCCTTGGCCGATCCACTCCATGCCTGGTGGGCTCAACAATTGGTGCTGTGCGGCTGGGCGTTCGATCCCGAACCGGCGTCGCTCGATCCGACGCTGGCCGCCGAACGGCTCGCGCAATTGGGCGTTGCCGAGCGCGGCGAACTGGGCTGGCGCTTGCTCGAGGCATTCCCGGGCGGCACCGAACGGGCCGATCCGCAGGTGCGATTGACCGCGCTCGAACTCATCGCGCTGGCGCAGTCAGCCGGCTGGCTGACGGCGGATCGCGCGGAAGCCTGGCTGGCCGAGCTGGCCGGGGCGATCCAGCGCAATCACGCCACGCTCGACGACTGGCTGGCGGCGCTGCGGCGCACGCGTCTCGAGAGCGGCTGGGTGCATGGCGATGAAATTTTCGCCCAGAGCGGCGAAGCCTTGTCGCAACTCGAACGCGATGGCGAGGGGATCACCTGGGAGCTGTTGGCCGCCACGCTGGAACACCGCCCGCGGGGCGCGCACTGGGCGCAGACGCATCCTGCCTGGCGGCTGCGTGCGGCTTTCGCGCCGCTGCTTGAATCGCCACCAAGTAGAGAGCTCGACTGGCCGGATGTCGAGGCCTGGCTCGATCGCGGCTGGCAGATTGGCGATCGTGACGAGTTGATCCGGGTGCTGTTGTGGCTGGGCGCACAGGGTCAACGCTATGCCTGGGACATCGATGCCGAACGGCTGGTCGAGATGGATGCCGAGGCGCGCAAGGCCTGGCTTGCTGGACTCGGCGAACAGCGTCGCTACGGACGTGTGCTGAGGGGCTTTCTCGAACGCGGCGAGCCGCTCGAGTGGGCGGCCTGGGATTGGCTGCGGCTGGTCGACCTGGCCTATGCCGGCGCCACGCTGGGTTGGCTGGAGGCCGACGAAGCCGAGTCGTTCGCGGCGCATGCCGGCGATCTGTTGATGCGTCGCTACAGCGACTGGACAGCCGTGACGCTGGCCTACCAGCGTGGCCACAGCCTGTTCGAAGGGCGCGACAGGCTGGCCAGCCACGCGGCCGACTGGCATGTGCTGCTGCATTCGCCGCTGAGCCCCTGGCAGGTGCCGCTTCAGGGACTGTTCGACGACGCCCAGCGACAAGCCGCCGGGCAGTTTCTGCGCGGCTGGCGACGCGATGCGCGCCACTGGTTGCTGGCCCTGGCTTCGCTGCGCGAGCCGGATCTACTCTACCGTCAGGGTGTGACGCCCGTCATCGACGAGCCGCGACGCAAGGACGTGCGGCGCTATCTGCACGAGACCCTCGGCCTGCTGCCCGACGAGGGGGTGGCCGGGTTGGCTCGTTTCTGGCTCCCCGCTCAGGCGCATCACCTTAACCAGCTCGCCGCCGATGCCGCCCATGGCGCGCTGCCGGCGGTGACCACGCCGTTCGGGCGTCCGCCCGAGGACGCCGTGGCGATGCGCGATGCGCTCAAGCGGTGCGTGCGCCATGCGGCAACGATCCACATGGCCGAGAAGTATGCTTTCTACCTGCTGATGGCCGGTGACAGCGGCGACTTCGATACGGCGGGTTTGCAGGCGCTCACCGAGTCGCTGCGGGGCGTGCTGTGTCGCTTCTATCCCGATTCGCGGCGTCTTTTAGATGCCTGGGCGGCCTGGGAGGCGGCATTGCCGGAGCTGCCCGACGACGACCTGGTGCACGAGATACGCTGGCATCGCGACGACCCGGGCAGTCTCTTTCACTGGCTCGACTGGCGGCAGGTCGCGTGGCAGGAGCCCGGCCCGCGGCCGACGCTGTCGCGCTTCACCGCACTGGCGTTGGCGGGTCCGCTCAACCCCGGGGTCTGGACCGAACCGCAACCCGAGGGACGCGCCGAGCGCGAGGCCACCGCCCAGTGGCTCGAGGAGCAGTATGCATTGCATGGCGCCAGCGAGCTCGGCGACTTCCTGAATTTCCTGCTCGAGGCGGGTGATCGTCAGGAGTACCAGATCAACTATGCGCCCTATACCCTCAACCGACCTCGGCTCGAGGAGGAGATCGCCATCCTCGAGTCCGGCGACTGCGACGAGGAGGCGCGCAATCATCTGCTGCGGTTGCGGCGGGTGCGCGACAACGACGCCGGTTGCAACGATACCGACATGGCCGCCTGGGACATCGCCCAGGCCGTGGATCTGGCGGTGGCAGGGCGTTGCCTGGGCTGGCTGAATGCCGGCGACTTCAGCGCCCGGCTCGATGGCGCTCTGCGCCTGGCCCAGCAGCATTACGGCAACTGGCGCGGGTATGCCCAGGGGCTCTACGCCGGCTTTTCCTTCTTCATGGGCGAAACCGAGGAACGTGCCACGTTGCTCGATGGCTTCGGCCAGGCGTTGGCGGCCTGGCTAAGTGGCGCGCCGCCGTTGGCGGGAAGCTGGGCCAGCCTGGACTTTCCAGGCGCGAGTCCACGTCATTGGGCGCCGCTGCATGTCGATACGCTGCCCGGCGACGCGCATGCGCTGCACTAGCCCATGGGGGCGGGGCAATGGCGCTTGAGGAGCACCGGCGACAATGGCGCTCCACGCAGATAAGGTAATGATGTCGAAGCGCTATTTGGCGGATGGTGAGCTTGGCGGATGATCGGCGATGCGCGATCATGGTGGCATCTTGAGGAGAACGCCATGATCGAAGCGCATACCCGCGCCTGGTGGCGAGCCACTCTGGCGTTGTGCCTGGGCTCGTTCACGGTATTCGTCAATCTGTACGCCGCACAGCCGTTGCTTCCCGATCTGCGCCAGGCCTTCGATGTCTCGACCCTGGCCAGCGCCATGGTGATGGGCGTGTCGACACTGACCCTGGCGATCTCGCTGTTGATCTACGGGCCGCTGTCGGACGCCATCGGACGCGGCGCGATCATGCGTATCACGCTGCTGTTGTCGGCGCTGTGTTCGCTGCTGCTGCCGCTGGTACCCAACTTCGCCAGTCTGCTGGTATTGCGGGCCGTGCAAGGGTTGGTGCTCGGCGGCTTGCCGGCGGTGGCGATCGCCTGGATGGGCGACGAGTTCGACAGACGCGCCTTGATGCTGGCGGTGGGGCTGTATATCAGCGCCAATACCCTGGGTGGGATCGGCGGCCGCGTACTGGGCGGCTTCGCCGGTGAATACGGTGGCTGGCAGGCGAGCTTCGTGACCGTGGGCATCGTCAGCCTGGCATGTCTGATCGTATTCTGGCGACTGCTGCCGCCGGCGCGCAATTTCAAGCCGGTCTCGCTGCGCCTCGACGTGGCGCTGGGCGGCATGGCGGCGCATCTGCGCAACCCGCTGCTGCTCGGCGCCTATCTGATCGGCGGGCTCAATTTCTTCATCTTCATCAATCAATACAGCTACATCACCTTCCGTTTGAGCGATGCCCCCTATTCGCTGGCGACGCAGTGGCTGGGCATGATCTTCGTCACTTACCTGGGCGGGACGCTGGGCTCGGCGCTGTCGGGGCGGGCCGCCCAACGCTGGTCGCAGCCGGTCTGCATGATGCTGGGTATCGTGATCTTCCTGCTGGGCAGCCTGGTGACCCTGAACCCGGCCTTGCCACTGATCCTGCTGGGTCTGACCGTCAATGCCTTCGGTTTCTTCCTGTGCCACTCGATGGCCTCGAGCTGGGTCGGGCGTCAGGCGCGGGTCGCCCGCGGTACGGCTTCGGCCCTCTACCTGGTGTTCTATTACCTGGGCGCGAGTCTCGGCGGGCTGTATCTCGAGCCGTTCTGGCAGGACGCCGGCTGGCCCGGCGTGGTGGTGGCTTCCTGGCTGGTGCTGGGGCTGACGCTGGGTACCGCTGCCTGGCTGTGGCGACGGGAGCGGCGTCTCACCGCTTCCGGCTGACCGACTGGTGTTGTGGCCAAAAGCGGCCCTTGGATGCAGAGTGGTTGTCGAGAACCGCGTTCCATTCAAGACCCACGAATTTCCGTTCTCGACGGTGCCGAGCGCTACGCTGGACCGGGCGTCGAGATAATCAACGCCTGCTGCGGCGTAACAACTTTAATCCCGAGGAGAAACACGAATCCCGAGGAGAAACACGATGCTGGATCGCTGGACGATGCCCTGGTCCCAGGCGCCGCTGAAGCGCGGGGCGGTGTTGCTGGCGCGTTGGCGGGTGCGCCCCGTGCAGGTCACATTGGGGGGCTTCGCGATCGGCATGCTGGCCATGCCGCTATTGGCCGCCGAGGCTTATGGACTGGCGTTGGTGGCGATCTTGGCCAATCGCCTGGCCGACGGTCTCGACGGGGCGCTGGCCCGTCACGCTGGCGCGGGCAGCGATGCCGGGGGGTTTCTCGATATCGTGCTGGATTTCCTGTTCTACGCAGCCGTGGTGGTCGGCTTCGCGCTGGCTGAGCCGAGCGTCAATGCGCTGCCGGCGGTGATACTGCTATTTGCCTTCGTCGGCACCGGCAGCTCGTTTCTGGCCTTTGCGATCATGGCCGCCCGGCATCGACTCGAGCGGCCCAATTTTCCCCATAAGGCATTCTTCTATCTCGACGGCCTCACCGAGGGTACCGAGACGATCCTGGCCTTCGTGATCTTCTGTCTATGGCCTCAGGCATTTCCAATGCTGGCGCTGGTCTTTGCCGGGGCTTGCCTGTTGACGGCAGCTACGCGGTCATGGGGCGGCTATCGTTCGCTGGCGGCGCTTGAGCGAGAGGGGCACGCAGCGGCGGGCGCGCATCGCGAGGAAGGTGGCGGGGCGTAGCAGGGGCATCAGGCATCGCGCACAAAAAAGGAGCAGCGTTGGCTGCTCCCTTTCATTGGGTGCGCCAGGCATGGCGCGCAGTGCCTGACTGGCGCTGTTCCCGAGGGTGGTGCCTCGGGATGACTTGGGGGTGAAAGTCCCCTGCACGCCCGGCAAGGGGAAGTGCTAGCCGACGGCAAGGGTGTCTCCTGCGAAGGGGAATCTGAAGGAAGCCCGAGGCAAAACGCGGGCTCGACGGGGGCGCCCAGCTGAACAGGAAGCGGATACGAGGCGTCATGATGGGGTGAGATGGCCCAATTCATCAAAGCCCAATCCTTGC